>LZRT01000036.1 GCA_002159075.1 Bacillus thermozeamaize | reverse complement strand
GACAGCGAGGGCGAAGCCTTTACCCTTGACGACATGGACGAGACGGCTACCCTGTGAAAGGGAATGAAAGGGAACAAAAAACGAACAAAAAGATGAAGGGTTGGGCCAATGAGAAATTGACAGTTACCGCCTGACACTCTGCGTTGTTTCGCTGCGCGACTTGTGGTATACTAAAGGCATTACAAAACGGTTCAAAAAGCCGCTTGCACCAGGGAAGCAACTGGTTCGCCAGTTGCTTTTCATGTTTCAAGATCGGGAGGAGAAAGCGTTGTACTTGCACGGAACGAGTCGGATCAATGAACAGGGTCATCTGGAAATCGGCGGGATAGACGCCGTTGACTTGGTCAAGCAATTCGGATCGCCGTTATATGTCATGGATGAAGCGTACATCCGCAACCAGTGCCGTCTTTATGTCGAGAGCTTTCGGGCCAGCGGCCTGCCTTTTCAAGTGGCCTATGCCAGCAAAGCTTTTTCAACCATGGCGATGTGCCGCCTGGTCCAGGAAGAGGGGCTGTCCCTGGATGTTGTTTCGGCTGGCGAGTTGTATACGGCTTTGAAGGCCGGGTTTCCCCCGGAGAAAATCCACTTTCACGGAAACAATAAAACGCCGGATGAAATCGAACTGGCCCTTGATGCGGACATCGGCTCATTTGTCATTGACAATTTTACCGAAATCACATTGCTGGATGGCATCGCTCAGCAAAAGGGGAAAAAAGTGAACGTCCTGATTCGTGTCACGCCCGGGATTGAGGCGCACACCCATGAATACATCCAAACCGGTCAGGCGGATTCAAAATTTGGCTTCGATCTGGCCAGCGGCCAGGCGGCGGAGGCCGTCCGGATTGTCCTGGACAAGCCGGCGTTGAACCTGATTGGGTTTCATTGCCATATCGGGTCGCAGATTTTTGACGTCGCCGGCTTTGCCGCGGCGATTCAACGCATGGGCCAGTTTATGAAAGAAATCAAGGAGCAATTTCAATACGAGGCGCGGGTTTTCAATGTGGGTGGCGGTTTTGGCATCCGCTATACATCTGAGGATCAGCCGCTTCCGATTCCTGCTTACGTGGAGTCGATTACGCAGGCCATCAAGACCACTTTTGACCAGTTTTCGCTTGCGTATCCCGAAATCTGGGTGGAGCCGGGCCGCAGCATCGTCGGTGAAGCGGGGACCACATTGTACACGGTGGGCACCATTAAACATATTCCCGGGGTGCGCAAATACATCGCGGTGGATGGCGGCATGACGGACAACCCGCGTCCTGCCCTTTACCAGGCGCGCTACGAGGCGGTGTTGGCCAACAAGGCTGCCCAGGCCGCCCGGGAAGTGGTTTCGGTTGCCGGCAAATGTTGCGAAAGCGGGGATATGCTGATCTGGGACATCGCTTTGCCTGAGGTGGAAGTGGGCGATATCCTGGCCGTTTTCTGCACGGGCGCCTACAATTATTCGATGGCCAGCAACTATAACCGTATCGGCCGGCCGGCCGTCGTTTTCGTCAAGGACGGAAAGGCCGATCTGGTGGTGGAACGCGAAAGCCTGGAGGATCTGATACGGCTGGATCGCATTCCGGCTCGCATGTTATACAGCGTCGCGCCGTAGGTTCCCGAGGATGTGAACGCGATGAGTATCCATGTCAAATTGGCTGTTTTTGAGGGCCCATTGGATTTGTTGCTGCATCTGATCGAAGAGGCCAAGGTGGATATCTATGAGATCTCATTGACAGAAATCGCCTCGCAGTACATGAAGGCTCTGGAAATGATGAAGGAGCTGGAGATCGAAGTCGCGAGTGAATTTCTCGTCATGGCGGCCCATCTTTTGGCGATCAAGAGCCGGAAATTGTTGCCGTCGGCGCCGACGGCGGGGCCTTCGGAAAATCAGCCGGACAATGGGGAGGACCTGCAGCAGATACTCATCCATCGGTTGATCCTATACCGGCAGTTCAAGGCGGCGGCGGAAGCGCTGAAACAGCGGGAATACCAAAGAAATCTTCTGTTTACCCGGCCTCCAGATCCTGTCCTGCAAGGGCCCGAGCGGGAACGCTTGCACGGCCAGGCGCAGGAGGCGGAACATTCGGTTCAGGAATTGCTCAACCTCTACCTCCAAGTCCTGCAGCGGGAAAGCGAGGAACCCCCACGCCATGCCGCCTTTCTCAGGAGGCGAGTGGTTTCACTGGAGGAGAAGCTGCAGCGTATTGCCGAATGGCTCCAAGAAGTGGAAAAGCTGACCTTTTGGCAACTGATCTCCACCCGCCAGCGCCAGGAACTGGTGGTTACGTTCCTGGCATTGCTTGAGTTACTGAAGATGAAACGGATCTATCTTCGTCAGGAAGCCCTGTTTGCAGACATTCACATCGTCAGGCGGACCTCTCATGACGACAGGAAGGATGCCATTGAATTCATCCGAGCTTAAGAGGTGAGAACGAGTGGAAAAAAACGAGCTGTTGAAAGCCATTGAGGGGCTCGTTTTTGCTGCCGGTCACGATGGGGTGTCGGTCAAGCAGCTGGCGGAAGTGTTGCAGCTGGATGAAAAACAGGTTTTCTCCGCCCTGCGTGAACTGCAGGAGAGATACGGCGATGAATCCCGCGGGATGCAAATTATCCGCGTCGCCGACATGTATCTGATGACGACCAAACCGGAACTTGCTCCTTACTTGGAGAAATTCCATCAACCTTCCCAATCTTCCACCCTGTCCCAGGCCGCATTGGAAACGCTGGCCATTATCGCCTACAGGCAACCGATTACGCGAGCAGATATCGAAGAGATTCGCGGCGTGAAATCAGAGAAACCGCTTCAAACCCTGACGAGCCGCGGATTGATCCAGGAGGTGGGAAGGCGTGACGCCATTGGCCGGCCCATCCTTTACGGCACAACCAAGCGGTTTCTGGAACAATTTGGCCTAAACCGGCTTGAAGATCTTCCGCCGCTGGAAGAACTGCAGCAAAAGACGTAAAAAGCCCTTTTGATGAGGGCTTTTTTTGTATTTTTTTCCACCTGGCGCGCATACTGAAAAAGAACATGTGTCCAATAAACTGGACGGGTCTTGAGGAGTGGTTTGCGTGTTCTTGGCAGTGGCGGCCGGCATCATCCTACTGCTGTGTCTGCTGATGATGCTCAAAGTAACCGTTCAATTCAACGTCATGATCGAGAACGGCCGTCCAGAGTTGGCGATTGACATTTTCTCTCTTTTTCGCCTCGTCAGATGGCGGATGCGGTTTCCTCGTTCCCCGCAAAACCGGCCTTTGTCTGCAGAACCGGCGGGAGAACGGCAGGCTTTGACGCCCGTTGCGCAACCCTTGATGGGCAGCGGCGTCACGTGGCAAGATGCCCGAGAAGTATGGCGGATCATCCGGTGGTTTCTTCGCCACGTTTCCTGTTCGCAATGGAAAACCTCCACCTTATTCGGAACTGGACAGGCAAACACCACGGGATGGCTGACCGGATTCCTGTGGGCGTTGCAAGAACAGTTCCTGTTTTACATGTCACGTGCCTGGAAGATGGCCGCCAAGCCAAAAGTCGTGATTCGGCCCGTTTTCCATCAACGCCTGTTAAGCTGCCGTTTCGAGTGCATAACCTCGTTTCGTTTAGGATATGCTATCCTCGCAGGAATGCGATTCTTGATTTACTGGTTCTGGAAGCGGCGGTGGCGACAGCAAAAAGCGTTTGCCAGGCGTCAGATGGACTTGCATTAAACGAAAGGCGGTGTTTTTATGGAACACCCGATTCAAGGGTTGATGAAAACGGCTTTGGAAAACATCAAGGAAATGATCGACGTCAACACGATTGTGGGCGATCCGGTGGAATCACCTGACGGCAGCGTGATTTTGCCGGTTTCCAAAGTAGGCTTTGGTTTTGCCGCAGGGGGAAGTGAATTTGAGAATGCGGATGAGTCGCACGTTCCTTTCGGCGGAGGAAGCGGCGGCGGCATTTCCATTCAACCCGTCGCATTTCTCGTCGTGAACAACAGCGGCATCCGGCTTCTCTCCCTGGATCACAGCACCCACCTGTACGAACGGGCGCTTGACTTGGCGCCACACGTATTGGAAAAAATTCAGACGATGTTTCAGAAAAATGAACGTCAGGGGAATCAGGATACACGCTTTCCGGTTTAACCTTGTCTCATATTCTTCGAACCAGGCTCGTATATATGAGAACAATGGGAGGTTCACTCAAGTGGGGGATGATCAACGGAATCTCGGAAAGCGGCTGAAACATCGACCGTCATATCTCTGGTTGACCTTGATCATAACCGTTTGTTTCTTTCAAGCCTCTCCAGCCCACGCCGAACCTGAGGTTCAGGCACAAAATGCGATCTTGATGGATGTGGACTCCAAACGTGTCCTTTATCAAAAACGCGCTGAGGAGGAGCGGCCCATCGCCAGTATCACCAAGATCATGACCGCGATATTGGCGATTGAATACGGCAAGCTTGACGATCAGGTTGTCGTCAGTCCGAATGCTTGCCGGATGGAGGGGTCGTCGATTTACCTGCGACCGGGGGAGAAGGTTCGGCTGGAAACACTGCTTTATGGCTTGATCCTGCGTTCCGGCAATGATGCCGCCGTGGCCATTGCAGAGCACCTGGCCGGGTCGGAAGAAGCGTTTACCGATCTGATGAATGCCAAAGCTTGGGAATTGGGGATGAATCACACCCATTTTGCCAATTCCCATGGCCTGGATCAGGATGGACATTATTCGTCCGCGCGCGATATGGCCATTCTGGCTGCCTATGCGTTGAAAAATCCCGTATTCCAGGAAATCGTAAAGACCGAAAAAAAGCGTGTATCCTGGTTGGGAGAAGAATGGCAACGCAGCTGGCGGAACAAGAACAAAATGCTCCACTTGTACGAAGGGGCGGACGGCGTAAAGACAGGCTTTACCCGCAAAGCGGGGAGAACATTGGTTTCTTCTGCCACGCGGAATGGACAACAGTTGGTCGTGGTGACGCTGAACGATCCGGATGACTGGAGAGATCATGCCAGTTTGCTGGATTACGGGTTTGCGCATTATCCGCAGCGCGTTCTCCTGGAGGAAGGCCAGGAGGTGCCCGCGCCACCGCAATGGCGACAGCTGAACCGTCGTCTGGAAGTCGGAAAAACTTTTAAGTACCCTCTGGCAGAGGATGAAATCCAAGATATCCAGGTAAGGGTGATCTTGACGGATCTGTCCGCCAACCGGTTGCAGGAGGCGCCGAAGGGAACGCAAGTCGGTAAGGTGATCGTCACATTTCAGGGGAAACAATTGGCCGCATTGCCGATACAGATCAGCGGAAGATAGAATCATTACTGGGAAATCGGGGGAGAGGAGAACGGTGATCCATCTGATCTGGCTCTTGATGATTTTGTCCGGGATTCTTGTCGCGGGCATGCAGGGAAAGATTGAAGTGATCAACGAAGCGGTCTTTGAAGGGGCCAAAACGGGTGTAACCATCAGTTTGGGCTTGATCAGCATATTGACATTGTGGCTGGGATTGATGAAAATTGCAGAAGAAGCCGGGTTGCTGCAAGCGCTTGGCAATCTGTTGCGGCCTGTGGTCCGCTTTTTGTTTCCATCCGTTCCCCCGGGACATCCTGCGGAAGGGTATATCTTGTCCAATCTTACAGCCAACCTGTTCGGCCTGGGGAATGCGGCGACGCCAATGGGCCTTGCGGCGATGAAAGAGCTCCAGACATTGAACCCCAAGAAGGAGATCGCCACCCCCGCCATGTGTACGCTTTTGGCCCTCAACACCTCCGGACTGACCCTGATTCCGACCACCATCATCGGCATCCGGATGACATATCAGTCAGCCAATCCGACGGAGATTATCGGCACGACGCTGGCGGCCACCTTTATCGCCACCATTTCCGCGATTTGCATTGACAAGTGGTTTCAATGGCGGGAGCAGCGCCAGAACGGGGAGAAATCGTGAAATGGTCGGGCTCGTCTCCACCCTTTCCGTCTGGTTCATTTCGCTCTTGTTGATGACCATTTTGCTGACCGCCTTCTGGAAGAGGGTGCCGGTCTATGAAGTGTTCATCGAGGGGGCAAAGGGAGGGTTTCAGACGGCGGTCGATCTGATCCCTCATCTTGTCGCCATGATGGTTGCGGTCACCGTGTTTCGCGAATCAGGGGCGATGGACTTGTTGGTTCGGCTGATCGCCCCGGTGGGGCACTGGCTCGGTATACCGGAAGAGGTCATGCCGCTGGCCCTGATCCGTTCCATCTCGGGATCTGGGTCGCTTGCCATCACCACCGACATCATCGATACCTATGGGCCCGATTCTTTCCTCGGCCGCCTGGCCTCCACGATGTATGGCAGCAGCGACACGACGCTTTACGTGCTTGCCGTTTATTTTGGCGCGGTAGGCATCCGAAACAGCCGCTATGCATTAAAAGTAGGGCTTTTGGCCGATTTTGTCGCTGTCATCGCATCCGTTTTCATCGTCCGGCTTGTCTTTGCAACGTAACCATGTCTCAAAAACCGATCGGTTCCAGAAAGGGAAGAACATGTTCCAGGTACGACTCCAAAAAGTGCTGGCCCAAGCGGGTGTAGCCTCTCGCAGAAAGAGTGAAGAGTGGATTCGCAAGGGATGGGTGGAAGTCAACGGAAAAGTGATCACCCAGCTGGGTACCAAAGTCAATCCGCAGACCGATGAGATCCGGGTTCGCGGCAAGCTGATCCGGACGGAGCCAAAAGACAAGGTTTACATCATCATCAACAAACCCAAGGGCGTGATCACCAGCACCAGCGATCCGCAAGGGAGAAGGGTGGTTACCGACCTTGTGCCCCTTTCGGAGCGTGTCTTTCCTGTAGGCCGGCTGGATTACGATTCTGAAGGCCTGTTATTGTTGACCAATGACGGGGAATTGGCCTACCGGATGATGCATCCCCGTTTTGAAGTGGAAAAGGTTTACCTGGTGTGGGTAAAAGGCAGGCCGACAGAAAGCGATTTGCAAAAATTGCGTGATGGCATCGAACTGGAAGATGGCCGGACGGCGCCTGCGATCGTACGGTTGCTGCGCGTCAAGGAACGGGGAGGCGGATATGATTCCCTCTGCCGCATTCATTTGCACGAGGGCCGAAACCGGCAAGTGCGGCGGATGTTTGATGCCATCGGTTATCCGGTGCTTTCCTTGAAACGGATTCAGCAGGGACCGTTGCATTTGGGCGATTTGAAGCCTGGCCAATTTCGTTTTTTGTCAAGGAAAGAAGTGTCACGCCTGAAAAAAATGCTTGACACAAAAGGTTCATAAGTTTTCCTGCGGCAGGACGCTTGTCCGCCGCTTTTTTTCGTATAATAAAGATTAAGACCATTTGAGGTGTGGAGGTGCCGATGAGGTGCAACAGGCAAGCGGTACAGCCGACGAAAAGAATGTAGCTGAAAAAATTTTGGTCGTGGATGATGAGGAACGGATACGCAATTTGTTGCGCCTGTATCTGGAAAGAGAGGGTTATCTCATCGAAGAAGCCGAAGACGGCAAGTTGGCGCTGGAAAAGGCGCTGGCCAACGATTATCAGTTGATCATTCTGGACCTGATGCTCCCGAAGATGGACGGGATTGAAGTTTGCCAGAAATTGCGTGAGAAGAAAGCCACCCCGGTGATCATGCTCACGGCCCGGGGGGAAGAATCCAGCCGCATTCAAGGTTTTGAAGTCGGTGCAGACGATTATGTGCCCAAGCCATTCAGCCCGCGGGAATTGATTTACCGTGTCAAGGCTGTGTTGCGGCGCTCCTCGGCGACGGCTTACCTGGGGGCGGAAAAAGCCAAAAACTTGATCGTGTATCCCCACTTGACGATTGATCATGATGCGCACAAAGTGACAGTGGAAGACAAAGAGGTTTACTTGACGCCCAAGGAATACGACTTGCTTTATTATCTGGCGTTGTCCCCTGACAAGGTGTTCACCCGCGAACAGCTTCTCAAGGATGTCTGGAATTATGAGTTTTTCGGGGACTTGCGGACCGTCGATACCCATGTCAAGCGGCTGCGGGAAAAATTGAGCAGTGTGTCCAAAGAGGCTGCGGAAATGATCAAGACCGTCTGGGGTGTAGGCTATAAACTTGAGGTGAGGGAGTAATTGGCGTTCTGGAGAGGGGTTGTCGTCAAATTATGGGCGACGATTATTGGAATGGTCACGATTGTCCTGATATTGTTGACGCTCCTGTTGGGGCAGTTTCTTGAGGGGTACTATTCACGCCAGCAATCGGACAATCTGCTGAATCTCGCCGAGCGATTAGCATACATCTTTCAAACCTATCCAGACAAAAATCTGGCCGTCGATACGGCAGGCCATCTTCTGGAGGCGTACCAAACCAGCCTGATCGTCCACAACTTGCATTCCGAAAAGGCGGAATTCAGCCACTTTGCCGCCGATCCGGAGCTGCCGCAGCTTACGACTGCGGAATTGTTGAATCCCGAGGAATTGAGCCACGTGCATCGAGGCGGTACCATTTCTGTGCATCGCTCTCTCGGGAAAGCGGGAAGTTCCAGCCTCTTTTTCGGCAGCAACGTAAGCGGCGACATTCTTGTGGTCGCGGTTCCCTATCACGATCAGCAAGGTCAGATCACAGGTTCAGTCATCCTTTATCAATCGTTGAAAAATTTGGTTGAGACGACCAATGGTGCCAAGTGGTACATCCTGTATGCGGCCGGCATCGCCATCATCATGACAACGGTCTTTGCCTTTTTCCTCTCTACGCGCATCACCCGCCCCGTCCTGCAGATGAAAAAGGCGGCGGATCAGATCAGCCATGGAAATTTCCAAGTCCGGGTGCCGATTCGCACGACCGATGAAATTGGCGAGCTGGCCAAAACCTTTAACCGCATGGCGGAAGATTTGGAAACGACGATTAAAGACCTGTCAAAAGAAAAAGAGCAGCTCTCCAGCATCCTCAACAGCATGACGGACGGTGTCTTCACCGTGGACGAGCGCGGTAAGATTCTCATCACCAATCCGCCAGTCAGAAAGATGTTGTATCATCTCAGGCATGGAGAAACGGAGGCGAATGGAGAAGCGATCGGCCTGCCCGAACCTCTCATTCCGTTGTATCAGAATGTCTTGAGAGAAGGAAAGGAACAAAGCGGGGATGTATCGGCCAACGGACGCACCTGGTCGGTGGTGATTACCCCGCTGTACCGGGAACTGTCAGAAAAAAATCAAGGCGTCCGGGGAGCGGTGGCCGTTCTGCGGGATGTGACAGAAGAGCGAAAGCTGGACAAGCTGCGGAACGATTTTGTGGCCAACATTTCGCATGAATTGCGGACACCGATTGCCATGCTGCAGGGATACAGCGAGGCGATCATTGACAATGTGGTCCAAACCGAAGAAGAGCAAAAGGCGCTGGTCAGGATCATTCATGACGAGTCACTCCGGATGGGGAAACTGGTGAATGAGTTGCTCGACCTGGCGCGCATGGAGTCCGGGCAGCTCAAGCTGCAGTTGCAAAAGGTGAACATTGTGGAGCTGTGCGAACATGTCCTGAACAAGTTTGAGCGGATGGCGGAGGAATCCAACCTGTTGCTGGAACTGGTCAAGGAAACCCCCATCCCCGCGATCCAGGCGGACGAAGACCGGTTGGAGCAAGTGTTTACCAATCTTGTAGATAATGCCTTGCGGCACACTCCGGACGGCGGAAAGGTCACATTGCGCATGCAGGCATTGGATCATGAGGTGCTGATCGAAGTGGAGGACACAGGGGTAGGCATCCCCACGGAAGACTTGCCGTTTGTCTTTGAACGGTTTTACAAGACGGACAAGGCGCGCACGCGGGGAAAGGCCGGCACGGGATTGGGACTGGCCATTGTCAAAAATATCGTCGAGGCTCACGGCGGGATGATCACGGCCAAAAGTCAGGTCGGAAAGGGTACTACCTTTTCCATCGTCCTGCCGTTTGAGCCTCCGCAAAACTGACTGCCCGGGCTTTTGCTCCGGGCAGTTTTTTCATCTCACATCACCATGATGACAAAACGATTGATTACAAATCGATTTCCGTTACGTCGTGGATATCGGCCAAATCTTGGATTTTCGCCAGGACATCAGGATCGGCTTCCTTGTCAATCGACAGCAACATAATCGCCTTGCCTCCCGCCGACTGCCGTCCTACCTGCATCGTGGCGATGTTGATGCCGTTGTCGCCGAGCACCTGTCCCACCTGACCAATCATGCCAGGTTTGTCCTGGTGGGAAATGAGCAAGAAATGGCCGCTTGGTTCCACATCGATCGAATAGTTGTCGATCTTGATGATCCGGGCCCCATACCCGTTGAGGAGCGTTCCGGAGACCGAATGCTCTTCCTGGCTGGTGCGCAGGGTCACCGTGATCAAACTGGTAAAACCCCGGCTGTGAGATGATTTTTGCTCCAGGACATGGATCTCTTTTTTCGCCGCCAAATGGGGGGCGTTGATATAATTGACTTCTCCCGTCAGGTAATAAGACAGGATGCCTTTTAGTACATTGCGCGTCAAGGGATCCGTATTCAGGTCCCGCAGCTCGCCAGAATAGGTGATGACCACCTCTTTAATGCCGCTGTCCGCCATTTGGGCCACAAAGAGTCCCAGTTTTTCGCACAGGTCAAAATAGGGCTGGATTTTTTCCATCATCTCCGGTGGAATGCTGGGAAGGTTGACGGCGTTTTTGAACGGTTCCCCGCGCAAAAGATGAAGGATCTCCTCTGAAACATCTAGCGCTACATTTTCCTGCGCCTCAACGGTGGAAGCGCCAAGGTGCGGGGTGACGATCACCTCATCCATGGACAGGAGAGGGTTGTCTTTGGCAGGCGGTTCATTTTCAAAGACGTCCAGGGCCGCCCCAGCCACCTTGCCGCTGCGAATGGCTTCGACGAGGGCTTTTTCATCAATGATCCCGCCCCGGGCACAGTTGATAATCCGCACGCCTTGCTTCATCTTTTCAAACGCTTCCGTGCTGATCATATGCCGCGTGTCCTTGTTCAGCGGTGTATGCACGGTAATAAAATCGGCCTGCCGGTAGATTTCGTCCAAGCTGGCCAGGACAATCCCCATTTTTTCCGCCCGCTCCCGGGTCAAAAAGGGATCGTATGCCAGGATCTTCATCTGGAATGCTTTGGCCCGCTTCGCAACTTCCGAACCGATCCGGCCAAAACCGATGATCCCCAGGATTTTATCCCTCAGTTCCACGCCGACAAAATCTTTCCGCCGCCATTCGCCTTGGATGGTCGAACGATAGGCCTGCGGGATGCGGCGCGCCAGCGCCAGCAACATCGCAAAGGTATGCTCCGAAGTGGTAATGGTATTGCCGTCTGGTGCGTTGATGACGGCAATACCGTACCGGGTGGCCGCTTCCAGGTCGATATTATCGACGCCAACGCCTGCTCTTCCTACCGCTTTCAATCTCCGGCCCGCTTCCAGGACTTGTGCCGTCACTTTGGTCTGGCTGCGTACCAGCAGCGCATCAAAGTCAGGGATCAGTTGGATCAACTCTGCTTCTGAAAGTCCTGTTTTTTGAACCACCTCGACATCCGGAGCTTGCAACAGTTTTTGCAAACCGTACTCGCTGAGCGGATCACTGACCAGAATTCGATACACCAACCATCACCTCTTGTGCAGCCTTGATTGCCTGTCCAAAGGAAACATCAATTTTCAATTCATAAAGCGTCAGTTCCAGAACGGAGAGGACATTCAGCACGTCCAATGGATCGCAATACCCCATGTGGCCGATCCGGAAAATCGCCGATTTCAAATGTTTCTGCCCGCCTGCCAGGGTCATCTGGTATTGTTTTTTTGCGATTGCCCTGATCTGCTCGGCGCTGGCTCCTTCGATGCCTTTGACAGCCGTCACGGTGGGGGAGGCGTAGGCTTCATCGGCCAGAAGCGGCAGCCCGAGCGTCTTCAGCCCGGCCAGGGTCATATCGCGCATCAGGCGGTGCCGACGGTAGACCTCCTCAAGCCCTTCTTCCTCGATCATCTGTAACGCCTCGCGCAGGCCGTAGAGGAGAGAGATGGCTGGTGTATAGGGAGTGGTCGAATCCAGAAGATTTTTTTGATAGGTGCGCAAATCGAGATAGAAGCGAGGGGTTGCGCAAGCGTGAATCCTTTCCCAGGCCCGCTCGCTGACAGCGACAAAGGCCAATCCGGCCGGCAGCATGAGCGCCTTCTGAGAACCCGTTACCGCGATATCCACTCCCCATGCTTCCATGTCGAATGGAGCGCCGCCGATGGCACTTACCCCGTCTACGGCGAGCAGCGCGTCGGAATGGGCGCGGACGGCGGCAGCCAGTTCCGCGATGGGGTTCAAGACCCCGGTAGAGGTTTCACAATAAGTGGCAAACACCATTTTCGTGTTCGGGTATTTTTGCAGGTAGGGAATCAGCTCGTCAGGCGTACAGGCCTGACCCCACGGGATGTCCAGGCGGTGCACTTTTGCCTGATAGCGTTCGGCAATGCTGGCAAACCGATCGCCGAATGCCCCTGTGACGACGACGATCACCTCATCCCCTGGCTGCACCGTGTTGACGACGGCTGCCTCAAGGGCCGAAGTGCCGCTGCTGGTGAGAATGATGACAGGATGAGAAGTGCCGAACACTGGTTTCAAACGGTTGGAAAGCTCTTCGATCAACTGAGAGCATTCTTGACTGCGGTGCCCGATCATCGGCTGGCTCATGGCCCGCACGACGCGCGGGGGAATCGGTGTCGGTCCGGGGATACGCAAACGTGTTTTGTCGCTGATCATGCATTTCCACTCCTATCTGCAAGAAGATTTGTTGCTCAAATAAAAAAACCGCTCATCGACACACACGACCCATGTGTCGTGTGAGGGACGAGAGGTCTCGTGGTGCCACCCTCATTCATCACTGCCCCGGCTTTTCGCGCATGACGGAAAAAGAAAAACCGTTCCAGTGACCTCAGCGGTTTGTCCAACCATAGGATAACGCCATTCAGCGTACGGGCCTACTTCCTTTTCAGCCCGTCAACTCCGGAGTGCTCCGGTGCAGGGAATCGCCGATTTCCACCAGCCATCGGCTCTCTGCAGATTCCCGCATGCACCTTGGCTCCCTCATCATCTTTATCATCATGATGTTGCCCCGAAAAAACCGTCAACTGCAGGATGATGAAGCGATCGGTGCTGTCTTGTCATTTGCTGTTACTTTAGCACGGGCGATCGCTGATTGTCAATGGATATTTCATGTGTTCACTTTCCTGCCATATACCGTTGCACGCATTCCTCATACAGCTTGGCGGCAAACGCCGCATCTTTCCAACCTTCCACGTTGGTCTTTTTGTTTTCAAGATCTTTGTACACGGCAAAGAAATGGGCAATCTCTTTTAAACGATGTTCAGGAACATCGTTCAGGCCCTGAACGAAATCCCAACGCGGGTCATCGGCCGGCACGGCCAAGAGCTTTTCGTCCTGTCCCTTGTCATCTGACATGACCAACGCTCCGACAACCCGGGCACGGATGACACAACCCGGAAAGGTGGGAAAGGTTGTCAGCACAAGGATATCCAGGGGGTCACCGTCAAGAGCCAACGTGTTTTCCAAATATCCATATTCCGTCGGATAATACAATGGCGAATACAGCACACGATCCAGGCGGAATACACCTTTTTCCTTGTCGTATTCGTACTTGTTCTGACTGCCTGTGGGAATCTCAATAAATGCATCCACGATTAACCCAGACATCGCACGACCTCCTAGCTTAACGCCTAGTACAACCACACGTATTATAACAAAATGTGGTCTCATGTAAAATAAAATCATCATGTAAAATTAAATCGTCTGAAATGACGCCATCCGCATGGCAACAACCCGGTGCTCAGGATGACACTTTTCGGGAGAACCAGATGTTGAAAAAGGTTTCGATTTAGACTACAATGATTCAAAGTTCGTTGATATCTCGTGGTGGAAATTCTGTGACGGAAGCAAGCGTTGACCTTGTTTATCGGGTTCTAAATAGATCATCGAAAATAAGCTGGAGCAGACGCAAAAAACATACGAATCATATATAATATGGTAGTGGATAGGCAAGGAGGAGATCGCGATGCGTGTGGAGCGACTGGGGCAGGATAAAATTCGCATTTTTCTTACCTTTGATGACCTGATGGAACGGGGAATCGAAAAAGAGGATATGTGGCGGGATATTCCCAAGGTCCATGAACTGTTCAATGAGATGATGGAACAAGCTTATGATGAGGTCGGCTTTGAAATCAATGGACCGGTTGCAGTTGAAGTATTCGCCCTCCCTGCGCAGGGAATGGTGGTGATCGTGACACGCGGTCATCGGGACCAATTGCCGGAAGAGGCGGAAGCGGAACAGGATACCCTGATTGAAGAGGAACTTTACGAGATGGAAGTGACGCTAGAGGAAAACGATTGGATTGTATACCGTTTTCGCGACTTCGAAAACTTGATTGCTGCCCTCCATCATCTCCGGAAATTGGGATATCATGGCGGGTCAGTCTACGCATATCAGGAAAACTATTACTTTTATGCACCGGGTGATGAACTGAACGAGGAGTACCTGCACGCCATGGTTGCCATCCTGTCCGAGTACGGGGAGGCTTCTACCCTGACACCCTATGTATTGGAAGAATATGCAAAACGAATTGCGCAGGATACGGCTGTCGTGACATTGACCCATTATTTTCGTTGATGACCGGAATTACCAGCCCGAAAAGTCGATACCCGGTAAGCGAAGAGGCATACTAGACACCGGGGGGATGACTTTTGAGGAGCCATCGCGTCAAGGTAACCATCTTCTGTAATGTCTGCGGAGAGCGCTACACCTTGCGGGGAAAGAAAAGCCAGGATGGCAAAATCACGACCGGTTTCAAGCGTTGCATCTGCAATAATGACAATGATTTCCGGATCATCGAGCAAAGCGACTGACCAGGGGAACACCCTGGTTTTTTTGTTGGCAGCGGGGGATCCAAAGGTACATACTTTCTTCTCTTTCTTCCCAAAATACGGGTAGCTGGAAAGCCATAAAAGGAGATGAGAGCAAATGTACCGTCGTGTGGCAGGGATCCTTTTTCCTGTGTTTGCCCTGATCGTCGTCGGACTCGGCATCTGGGGGTATCAGGAAAATCGTGACAAGAACTCGATATTGCTTAAAGCGGAAAACCAGTATCAATCCGCCTTTCATAACTTGAATTTTCACATTGACAGTTTGAATCAGGAATTGGGCAAGGCATTGGTCACCAATTCTCGCAAGCAATTGGCGCCCCGCATGGCCACCGTTTGGCGCCTGGCATATGCCGCCCAGTCGGATCTCGGACAACTGCCGCTTGCCCTGGTTCCGTTCAGCCATACGGAAGAATTCCTGTCCAATGTGGGTGAGTTTGCCTACCGGGTCGCGCTCCGCGATTTGGAACGCGAACCGCTGAACCGCAAGGAACGCCAGACGCTGCAGGCGCTTTATCAGCATTCGGAAAAAGTGAAGAAAGAATTGAACGGCGTACAGAGCAAAATTATCGATAACCAACTTCGCTGGATGGATGTCGAGGCGGCATTGGCCAGTGAAAAGATGCAATCCGACAACACGATCATCGACGGGTTTAAAACGATCGACAAAACGGTGCAAGGATTTCCGGAGGTTGACTGGGGAACGGTCAAAGCGCTCAGCGAAAAAAGCAAACACCGGTATATCAACCTGAGGGGGAAAGCCATCACGAAACAGGAAGCCAAGGAAATTGCCCGGCGGTTTATCGGGCAGCCCTTGAGCAAAATCGAGGTTACAGAAACGGGCAAAGGGATCGATTATGCCGCTTACAGTGTGACGGCCACCCCGCAAGGCAGCAAGGACAGCATCTATCTGGACGTGACAAAAAAAGGCGGGCACGTCATCTGGATGATGAACGAGCGCAAAATTGCCAAACCGACGATTTCCGAAGAGCAGGCTCTGCAAATCGCGATTGACTTTTTGGAGAAACGCGGATTGAAGCGCATGACCCTGATTAATGTCCAGCCTTATGACGACACGCGGATTTTTCTGTTCGTCCCGGTTCAGGACGGCGTCAAGCTGATGACCGATACCGTAACTGTCAAAGTGGCACTGGATCGGGGAGAGATCACCGGGTTTCAAGCGGAGGAATATGTTTACCACCACAAGAAAAGGGAACTTCCAAAGCCGAAGTTGACCGAAGCAGAGGCGCGGAAAAGAGTGCATGCCGATCTGCGTACACCGGAAGCGGAGCTGACTTTGGTGGAGGATGACATCGGCAATGAACGGCTCGCTTACCAGTTCCAAGGTGAATTAAATGGGCATACCTACAGAATTTACATCGATGCCATCAATGGGGAAGAAATCCTCGTGGAAGGGATTAAGAACATTGACGCAGAGAAGATTTAGATAGCTCACAAGAAAGAGTAGCGGTGCATGAAAAACACTGCCATCTTTCTTCAAGCATGATATAATGAAACCAATGAGATAATCCATGAAATGGGAGAGTAGCGAGGATGTTTCCCGAGCAGTTGCAGACCGTTCGCCTGACCATCGAGGATGATGGCCAAGATGGGGATAACCATACCCGGGAAAAGCGGGTCTATTCTTTGAAAGTGGTGGATGTCAAAGGAGACCGATTTACGATTCAGTCTCCCATTGACTCCCACCTCTCTGGTAAGGCTTTAGCCAGGGGGACATTGGTGGAAATTTCTTTTGTCCACAATGAGAGCCTTTACGCGTTTCAAACCGAAGTGCTCGATCAATACCAGGATAACGAGCCCTTGCTGGTGCTCCGCAAGCCGTCTGCCGATCAAATCAGGAAAATCCAGCGGCGCGAGTACTTGCGTGTCCCTGTCCATCTCCACACCAGGGTGACATTGGGGGATGGACGGAAGACGGACGTTCCGCTTCTTGATCTCAGCGGAGGAGGATTGTCCATTGTCCTCCCGGAAGCGGAGCAACAAAATTGGGGGCTGGGTGAGGGCAGCCGCGTCGAGGGAAACATCCAGATTGAAGAAAAAGAAAAAGTTTTCGACATCCCGTACACGGCGCAAGTGGTGTACGTCAAACATGACGAAGAGAAAGCGCGTACCGCGATTGCCTTGATGTTTACCGAGATCAAGGAGTCGGATCGCGAGGTGATTGTCCGTTACTGTTTTAACCGTCAACTGGAATTGCGAAAAAAGCAGGTGTAGCGGAAAAGAATTGTACAAATCCCTGCATCCGTGTTAAACTGGAATGGAGCTGAATAGGATAATCAAAGTCGAATCACGGTAGTGATATCGATGGCTGAGTCGCGCTGTCTGTGTGTTGCTGGTTGAGTCCTGTCTTCGATCGCTTGAATCGAATACCAACAATTAAGCAGGCAAGCCGCCTGCTTTCTTCTTATTTGGGGAAAGGTAGATGAATCATGGGGAACATCCGGGTTGCCATCGACGGTCCGGCGGGTGCTGGCAAAAGTACAGTGGCCAAAAAGGTGGCCGAAGCGCTTGGCATGTTGTATGTGGATAGCGGTGCGATGTACCGTGCGGTAACCTGGGGAATTATTGCCGATCAGATCAACCTTCGCGATGAACAACAGCTGCAGCAGTATTTGCGGCAGCTCCAGCTTCATGTGCATGATGACGCAGATGGCAAGCAGCGGGTCTGGTTGAACGGCAAAGAGATCAGCGAGCAGATCCGTTCTCCGGAGGTGACGAGTCAAGTCTCCTCGGTCGCAGCCCACCCGGCTGTCCGGGAGCGCTTGGTCCAGTTGCAGCGTGAATTAGCAAAAAAAGGATCTGTGGTAATGGACGGCCGGGACATCGGCACGGTCGTCTTCCCGGATGCAGACGTCAAGCTCTTTATTACCGCATCTCCTGAAGAGCGCGCGCTGCGGCGCTACCGGGAACTTTTGGAACGGGGGTACCCGGCTGATTATGAAGAGGTGAAACAGGAGATGATCAAACGCGATCAGTCAGACAGCGGACGCGCGATCGCTCCTCTCAAACCGGCGCCAGACGCCATTATCCTGGACACCTCTGGCATGGCCCTTTCGGAGGTGGTGGAGCAAGTGATTCGGATTATCCGTCAGGCAAAGCGAGGCGAGCCGCGTTGTATCACCTGATGCGCTGGCTGGCATGGCTTTTTTTTAAAGTGATTTTTCGCCTTGAGGTACACGGGCGCCACCACATTCCCCGGAAAGGTCCTGTCCTGTTGTATGCCAATCACCTCAGCAATTGGGATCCGCCCATCCTGGCGGTGATCGTGCCGAGAAGGGTGCATTTTATGGCCAAAGAGGAGCTGTTTCGCAATCCCCTCCTTGCCATGTTAATCCGAGCATTCGGCGCTTTTCCTGTCAAGCGCGGCACAGCTGATGTCGGCGCCGTAAAACGTGGCCTGCAGATATTGCGCGACGGTGGCGTGTTTATCCTGTTTCCGGAAGGCCATCGCAGCAAGACGGGGAAACTGGGGAAGCCGTTTCCGGGAGCGGCATTGTTCGCTCTAAAAACAGAGGTTACGCCGGTTCCAGTCCTACTCTCTGGTACATACCGTCTGTTCGGCAAAGTGAAAGTAACGGTCTTGCCGCCGGTTGATGTCTCTTCGCTTTCCGCGGGCAGAGCCGGCTCAAAACAACTGGAGGAAGTGGCAGAGCTGATGATGGAGCCGATCCGGAATGCGCAGGCACTCGCTCAAACCACATCCCCGCCGACCAGCCGCAGTACCTGATTTTCGTTCTCAAGCCAATCTCTGATTGCGCTTTGATATAATGCTGATGTGTCAAGTGAAGAGGAGGTTTATGTATGGTGGAAGAAATGAATACGGAAATGGCAGCTGTTCAAGTCATTCAGCCAGGTGACACTGTCAAGGGGAGGGTGGTCAAGGTCGAAGATAAGGTCGCGCTTGTCGACATCGGTTATAAAAACGAAGGCATTCTCACCATCGGTGAAGTGTCCAACGTGCACATTGACACCGTTGGTGACGTGCTGAAAGAAGGCGATGAAATCGATGTCCGCGTATTGCGCATTGATGATGAAGAAGATAAGGTGTTTCTTTCCAAGCGGGCCGTCGACCGCGAACGGGCCTGGGAGGACCTGGAACAAAAGTTCCAGAACGGCGAGGTGTTTGAGGCCACTGTAGCCAACGTCGTCAAGGGAGGCCTAGTGGTTGATGTCGGGGTGCGGGGCTTCATCCCTGCATCCATGGTGGAACGCCATTATGTCGAGGATTTTTCGGACTATAAAGGGCGAACGCTCCGCCTGAAAGTGGTTGAACTGGATAAGGAACAGAACAAGGTCATTCTTTCTCATCGTGCCGTCCTCGAGGAGGAATTGGCGAAAAAGAAGCAGGAAGTGCTGGAGAAATTGCGCGTGGGGGATGTCATTGAAGGGAAGGTCCAACGCTTGACCGATTTTGGCGCCTTTGTCGATGTCGGTGGAGTAGACGGGCTGGTTCACGTTTCGGAAATTGCCTGGCATCACGTCGACAAACCTGCGGATGTGCTCAAGGAAGGGGACGTCGTCAAGGTCAAGATCCTGAATGTGGACAAAGAAAACGAGCGGATTAGCCTGAGTATCAAGGAAACCACTCCCGGTCCATGGGACGAGGCGAAAGCCAGGTATGCTGTCGGGGATATTGTGGAGGGCACCGTCAAGCGCCTAGTTCCCTTCGGCGCGTTTGTCGAGCTGCTCCCAGGCGTGGAAGGGCTGGTGCACATTTCACAGATTTCCCGCCGGCACATTGGCACGCCAGAAGAGGAACTGCAAGAAGGCCAGAAGGTAAAAGTAAAGATCCTGGATTTGAACTTCGATGCACAGCGGATCAGCTTGAGCATCAAAGAGGCACAGGAGTCACCGAAAGTCCAGAAAAACACTCCGCCGTCCGAGCCGAATACCGGCTTGAATGTCACCCTGGGCGAAGTGATTGGTGACCAGCTCCGGCAACTGAAGCCATAATCTCTCGCCGGATGCACGTGTAGATGATTGCCAGATCGTGAAGATCTGGCTTTTTTTATTGCGATTGGCTCCCGTGTCGATTAAACCGATCGCGAATGAGACATACTGGGATGAAGAGATACGGGAGGGGTACTGTGTTTTCGATACCACAAACGCTGATTGTACAGATGGTCACTCTCATCCTCTTGGCTTCCGGATGGTTTCAATCATGGTCCCGCCTGGTCAGGCCCTCGCTTCGCATGTACATATGCTGGTTTTTCGGACTTCAACTGGTTGCCAGTTTTTTTACAGTGAATCTTTCTCCGGGCATCGGGGCCAATCTCGGCGGACTGCTGGCACCTGCCCTTTTTGCGTTGTTTTTTTCACACGATGTGCGCGGTTTTCTCTATCCCGCTTCCGCGATCTTGTTGAACACGGTCACTTTGTTGTTTGTCAGGGAATTTATCCGTTACAGCCCTGTCTTTTGGATCATGGATGAAGCTTGGGGTGTGGCCATGCTGGCCGTTCTGCTTTCGTTTGCGACGGGACGCCAGCCGGCGGAACGCTGGCTGTTTCTAACCGGAAGCCTGCTGCTTTCGGAAATGGCTTTTCTCAGTCTTCATGCAGGACAACTGGGCGTTTTCATTGTCGCTGACGGCTGGTTTCAGCGGCTGTGGTGGTGTGCCTTTTGGGTTGGCACTACAGGCAGCGCCTTGTTTCATTACCTGTTGCATGTCAATTTGCGGTTCAACCGGAAGTACAGTTTTCCGGCGCTTGCGCTGCTTCGAAAGGCGACTCTCCGCAAGCCTCTTTAATCAAACAGATGTACTTGTCAGAAACGAGGGATATGATGGCGCCTTACCAGCAAGCCGTTTTGCTCGGGATTGTCCTGGGATTCCTGGCACGGGTTTACATGTTGCGGACCGATTACCGCCAATATCCGACCTACCCGCACGGCCGAATCATCCATTTGGCTCTGGGTTTTATTGCCGCAAGCCTCGGAGCGGTTGCGGTCCCCGCTCTGGCCGAAAGGGATTTTACAGCGGTCACCTTTCTGACGTTGGCCGCGCAACAATTTCGCGATGTGCGGAACATGGAAAGAGAAATGCTTAGCAAAATGGATCGGGATGAGCTGGTTCCCAGAGGCGCTTCGTATATCGAGGGGATCGCCATGGTATTTGAGGGAAGGAACTATTTGGTCATCCTGACAGCATTGCTCGTTTCCATGTTCACGTACTTGTTCCATCCATGGATGGGGGTGGTCGTGGGATTCTTTTGCCTTCTCCTGGATCGGATCTTCATGTCTGGAAAATCGATTGGACATATTGCGGAAATCCAGGAGGCTCCGGTGCATTTCAAAGGGGCATTGCTGTACGTTGGTGACATCGTGATCATGAATGTGGGCCTTTCTGCCAATCAGAATCTGATCCTGGAAAAAGGACTTGGCCTGATTCTGAAACCCAAAAATCAGGATGCCCGGATCACGCTTTCCCACCTCGGGCAAAGACAGGCCATCCTCCACGATGCCACCACCATTCTCGGCGTTTACCGCGACGCCGGGACCCCCGCGCTGGTTCCCATGGCCAAGCTGGACCTGGAAGACGGCCGTGTCGGCATTTTCCTCTTGCCGCAAGATAAAAACATCGAAAAAGCGGTTCAACTGATTAAGCGGGTTCCGATTTTGGAAAGTGCAGTCCGGCGCCCCTCTCAGGCAGCAGTCAACCAGCGGCGATGAACGGTGACCCAATCCTGGTATGAAAGGGGAGGACAATGGCCAGCCTGGAAAAAACCATACTGGCGGTGATCACCACCGACCCCAATCGGGTGGGGGGTGGCGTGCCCATTTTTTATGTCGACAACCGGGAGGAAATGGAGGTTATCGGCACCCATCTGGAAGTGATCTTGGATGCAATGGTTCATGAGTTGGAAGAAGGGATGTTTATCGTTGTCAAACACGCTTGAAACGGGTACACAATTGCGGTAGGATTGATTTGCCAAGCAGTAACACAAGCATTTTATTGTCGACACGGAAAGGATTCAGGAACATGGCGAAACCGACAGTGGCCATAGTTGGCCGACCCAATGTGGGAAAATCCACGTTATTTAACCGGCTCGTTGGCGAACGGATCGCCATCGTCGAAGACAAACCAGGGATTACACGGGATCGCATTTACAGCAACGCCGAATGGCGGGGGCGAGAGTTTCTTTTGATAGACACTGGGGGAATTGAACTGGGCAGCGAGCATGAAATGGCGGAACAAATTCGCCAACAGGCGGAGCTGGCAATGGATGAGGCGGATGTCATTCTGTTTCTGGTCGATGGCAAAGCCGGAATGACACCTGCCGATCAGGATGTGGCAGCGATGCTCTACCGCACCAAGAAGCCGGTCATTCTCGCCGTGAACAAGGTGGATCACCAGAATCAGTTAAGCCAGATGTACGAATTTTACGAGTTGGGATTGGGAGAGCCCGTTCCCATTTCAGCTGAGCATTCCAGGGGGTTGGGCGAACTCCTGGACCGGTTGATGGCCTCTTTTCCGGAGCAGGAGGAGGAGGAATATCCCGGCGATACGATCCGGATTTGCGTCATTGGCCGTCCCAATGTGGGGAAGTCTTCGCTGGTCAATGCCATCCTCGGCGAGGAGCGCGTGATTGTCAGCCCGATCGCCGGCACCACGAGAGACGCCGTTGACACGCCGTTTGAGGTGGATGGACAATCCTACGTTCTGATTGACACGGCGGGGATGAGAAAGAGAGGAAAAATTTATGAATCGACGGAAAGGTACAGCGTGCTGCGCGCCCTGAAAGCGATTGAACGTTCGGATGTGGCCCTTCTGGTCATCGACGCGCAGGAGGGTGTGGTGGAGCAGGACAAGCGCATCGCCAGTTTCGCCCATGAAGCAGGATGCGGGAGCCTGGTGGTGGTCAACAAATGGGACGCGATTGAAAAGGAAACGGTGACGGCCCAGCGATATACGGAGCAGATTCGTATCCATATCCCTTTCCTGGACTACGCTCCCATTCTTTTCATTTCCGCCAAGACCGGACAACGCGTGCACACCATTCTTCCGCACGTCAATCACGTGGCAGAACAGCACAGCCGCCGCATTCCCACTTCGCTGCTTAACGATGTGGTGGCAGATGCGCTGATCAGCACCCCCCCTCCCAGCAGAAGAGGAAGAAAGTTGCGGATCCATTACGTGACACAGGTATCTGTGAAACCGCCGACATTTGTCTTTTTCGTCAATGATCCGGAATTGTTCCACTTTTCCTACCAGCGATATTTTGAAAACCGCTTCCGCGAAGCGTTCCAGTTTACCGGGACGCCGCTGAGGTTCCTCATCCGCAAGCGTTCCTAATGCCCTGTTGAATTGTATATTTACCCATTGTGGAGGGGAGAAGCCGCCATGTTTATTTTCACGGTTGTCATGATGAGTCTTGTGGCTTATCTGCTCGGTTCGGTCAGTTTCGGGCTGCTGATCGGCAAATGGTTTTCCGGGATAGACGTCCGGCAACATGGGAGCGGCAATGCCGGCGCAACCAATATCTCCCGCGTGCTGGGCACGGGTCCAGGCCTCGTCGTATTGCTCCTGGACGGATTGAAAGGGTATTTGCCCGTGCTCCTCGCGCTGGCTTTCACCGATGGTCATCTGACCGCCGCGATGTTGGTGGGGATTGCCGCCATCATCGGGCACATCTGGCCGATTTATTTTGGCTTTCGCGGCGGAAAGGGCGTGGCCACCACGATCGGGGTGATGTTGGGAATCTCCTTCTGGGCGACGCTGATTGCCGGGGCGATTACCTTGCTTGTCATCGCCATTACGCGTTATGTCTCGCTGGGCTCTTTGTTGCTGGTTTTCCTGCTGCCTTGGCTGCTCCTTGCCTTGGGAAAGGGATTGGCCGTTTTTTTCCTTTCCCTGCTGTTGATGGCGCTTGTTTTCTGGAAACATCGGGAAAACATTCAACGTCTCCTGCAGGGCCGGGAGCACAAATTTGGCAAACGGGTACAATGACGGCCGTACTTGGTTGAAGCGATTCGTCGCCGATCCGCTCGGCCGCCGAGAGTAAAAAAAGTGGGGTGGCACCATGGGGAAAATCGCTGTCATCGGCGCGGGGAGTTGGGGAACCGCCTTGGCCACCGTACTGGCATCCAATGGCCATCAGATTTATCTTTATGCGCGAAACAGAGAGCGGGTAGAAGAGATTAACACCAAACGGACCAATCAGCGCTACCTGCCCGGAATCAGCTTGCCGCCGGGTATCACAGCGACCAGCGAAATGGCTGTCGCCATCCAGGATGCAGAAGCCGTTTTTTTGGTTGTCCCTTCCCAATCGGTGCGTTCCGTGAGCCGGGACGTGGCGCCCTATCTGCATCCCGATGCCCTCTTGGTGCATGCCGTCAAGGGGTTTGAACTGTCCAGCCGCAAGCGAATTTCTACTGTGCTGCGGGAGGAGCTGGGCGAAACCAAAGCGATTGCCGTGTTGTCAGGTCCCAGCCATGCCGAGGAAGTGGCCCGTCGATTGCCGACCACCGTCGTCGTCGCCAGCGATGATGTCCACGTTGCCGAAAAGGCGCAGGATTTGCTCATCAACACCTCTTTTCGCGTGTATGTCAACCTGGACCCGATTGGTGTGGAGGTCAGTGGTGCCTTGAAAAACGTCATCGCCATCGCTGCGGGCTTGTCGGATGGCCTGGCCTTTGGGGACAATGCCAAGGCGGCTCTGATCACCAGAGGGTTAGCCGAAATCACGCGCCTTGGGGTGGCGATGGGAGCATCGCAAGCCACCTTTTCCGGGCTGGCCGGGGTGGGAGATTTGGTGGTTACTTGTACAAGCAGGCTCAGCCGCAACTGGCGGGCTGGTTTCCTTTTGGCTCAGGGGAAGAGCCTGCAACAGGTGCTGGACGAACTGGGAATGGTGGCGGAAGGCGTCAAGACGACGCAGGTGGCTTACCAGTTGGCCCGGCACTACAACATCGACATGCCGATTACAAGCCAGTTGCACCAGGTGCTTTTCGCAGCGCGTTCACCCCGGGAAGCCGTGGAATCCCTGATGAGCCGACTTCGCCGCCATGAAATTGAGTTATTAGATGAGATCACACCTTTCCGCAGAATCACATAAACTGATGTCAAAAGAGACCCAAACGGGGATACAGTCACGCACGGATAAGAGGGAGGAATACGTCCCTCTTTTTTATTTTCCTGGGTAATTGGTATAATGAATCGAGAATGGTTAGAAGTTGAGGTGTCTTGCCGATGATTTCGATGCTCTATGCACTGCTGGCCATTGCCCTGATGTTTCTAGCCAATTTGCTGATCACCTCCGCGCGCCGCCGGGAAAAAGGCTGGGTGCGCACGCTGATGTCGGTCTGCGCTTATTTGCTGCTCCCCCCGATTTTTCTTTTTGCCCTCATCGCGTTGCTTTAACGGACGTCGCAAAAGCATGATGATGTTTAGGCAGAAGGTGTTTACGCGAAGGGGCGTTGATAGATGAAAAAAGCACTGCTGTTTGCATTGATTCCGGCCTTCCTGTTCCTTCTTTCAGGCTGCCTTTATCCGCAAGAGAAGCGAATCGAAAATCAGATGCCTGTCCCCGAGCGCGTCAAATGGGTCCAGGAGGCCGTTGACGCGTATCGCAAGCAGACAGGCGTGTTGCCGATTCAGACCAGGGAAGCGAATACCCCCATTTACGAGAAATACCCGATCGACTTTGGCAAGTTGGTGCCCAAATACCTTCCTTACATACCGGGAGATGCTTTCGAGCAGGGAGGAACGCACTTATACGTTCTGGTTGATCCTGAAAACGACCCGAAAGTCCGGCTGCTTGACGTTCAAACGGCGCAAATCGTCGCTGACGTCCAGAAGGCAACCGATCTTTACTGGATAAAAAACCATCGGCTTCCTGCGACGGAGGTGCGCTATTTTCCGCAATTTTTTAATGTCGAGTTTGAAAAACTCGGGATGCAGGACATTCTCATCCAGAGCCCCTTTACCGGCCATTATTTGCCGCTGATCATGGATCAGGTGGGCCACATTGGTGTCGACTACGCGCAAGATATCGCCATGTTTCTGGAAAAAACGGATCCGGAAAAATGGCAGGACCGGGATTTGCGGGAGTTGTTGGTGGAACAATCCCTTTTTGTGCCAGTCAAATCCTTTCCTTACCGGCTGGTCGACGGAAAGCCCACGCCGCAGCTTCTCTCCTCACAACAATCATCCCAGGAAAAATCCAAGGATGGCAAACAGGGTGACAAACAGTAAGTTGGATGGTGCATCATCTTTCCATGTCTGGCCAAACAGACATGGTTTTTTTATCGGCGAAAGCGGCTGGCAGGGAAGATTTTAGACATAGTTCAAAAACACTGTCATATATTTATACCGTCCAAATGTACGAACATTTGATATAGAAACTGCCATTCTCATTCCGCAAGGAGGGAATCATGTGGAAAAACTGGCCCTGTTTAAGGATATTGCTGAACGCACCAACGGCGATGTGTATCTGGGGGTTGTCGGCGCGGTGCGCACAGGGAAATCGACATTTATCAAACGATTCATGGAACAATTGGTTATTCCAAACATACCCAATGAAGCAGAGCGGGTCCGGGCCATTGATGAATTGCCTCAAAGCGCCGCCGGGAGGACCATCATGACGACGGAACCCAAGTTCATCCCCAATCAGGCGGTGGAAATTTTCGTCGATGAGAGCCTGTCTGTCAATGTCAGGTTGGTTGACTGCGTCGGTTATGCGGTGAAGGGCGCCAAAGGGTACGAAGATGAAAATGGCCCCCGGATGATCCAAACGCCCTGGTTTGAAGAAGCCATCCCTTTTCAGGAGGCGGCTGAGATAGGAACGCGCAAGGTCATCCAGGAACATTCCACTTTGGGAGTGGTTGTCACCACGGACGGTTCCATTACCGAAATTCCGCGTGAAGAGTATGTGGAACCGGAGGAACGGATTGTCCAGGAACTGAAGGAAGTGGGAAAACCGTTTATCGTGATTCTCAATTCCATCCACCCCAATGATCCGGAAACCCTGCAACTGCGAGCGGAACTGGCTGAGAAGTACGACGTTCCCGTTTTGGCGCTAAGCGTCGCCACGCTGACCGAACAAGACATCCTTTCCGTGTTCAGGGAAGTGTTGTTTGAGTTTCCGGTCAACGAAGTCAACGTCAACCTGCCCAGCTGGGTCATGGTGCTGAAGGAAGACCACTGGCTGCGCAACAATTTTGAAACGGCCATTCGAGAAACGGTGGAAGATATTCAGCGGCTGCGGGATGTGGATCGGGTGGTCGGCAAGTTTGCAGAATATGAATTCATTGTCAAGGCTTCACTGTCCGAAATCAATATGGGCCAGGGGATCGCCGACATCGATCTATATGCGCCCGACGAATTGTACGATCAGGTTCTGACGGAAATTGTGGGCGTGGAGATCCAGGGCAAAGATCACTTGCTGCAATTGATGCAGGACTTTGCCATCGCGAAGCGGGAATATGATCAGATTAAGGAAGGGCTGGCGATGGTGCGCAGCACGGGTTACGGCATTGTTCCGCCGACCTTGGAAGAGATGCGGCTGGAAGAACCAAAACTGATCCGCCAGGGTTCCAGGTTTGGCGTTCAATTGAAAGCGACGGCAGCCGCCATCCATATGATCCGCGTCGATGTCGAATCTGAGTTTTCACCCATTATCGGCACGGAAAAGCAAAGCGAGGAACTGATTCGTTACCTGATGCAGGACTTTGAAGAAAATCCGTCCAAAGTCTGGGAGACCGACATGTTTGGCCGTTCGCTGCATTCCATCGTCCAGGAGGGCATTCAGGCCAAGTTATCGATGATGCCGGAGTATGCCCGCTACAAGTTTCAAGAAACGCTGGAGAAAATCGTCAATGAAGGATCAGGCGGGATGATCGCCATCATCTTGTAATGACCCAACCTGACAGCACTCTTTTTGAGTGCTTTTTTTATGTTTGTCTTGAATTTTTGCGGGGCGTGTATTAAGATAGGATCGACTTTCCACAAAGAAGGTATGCTTTTTAACAAATCCGTCAAGACAAGTATTACCGGGCAAATGGACCGAATAAGGAGGTGAGAGCATGAACAAGACAGAACTGATTTCCCAAGTAGCAGAAATGACCAGCCTCTCCAAAAAGGATGCTGCCAAGGCGGTGGATGCGGTTTTTGAAGCGATTACCCAAGCGCTGAAAAATGGAGATAAGGTTCAACTGATCGGATTTGGAAACTTTGAGGTTCGGGAGCGTGCCGCTCGCAAAGGGCGCAACCCGCAAACCGGGGCAGAAATCGAAATCGCAGCCAGCCGCGTGCCTGCTTTCAAGCCAGGGAAGGCTTTAAAAGAAGAAGTGAAGTAAATCTGCTCATACATACAAACAGAGGGCTGCCTTTGTGCAGTCCTTTTCTTTTTTCCTCTCTTCACTTGTGTTACGATAAAGCCAATCTCAAGTAAGAGCAGGTTTTATCTATTTATTTGGAGGGAAAAAGATGCCGATTGATCAACAAAAAATAAGACAAGCCGTTCGCATGATCCTGGAAGCCATCGGCGAAGATCCGGAGCGGGAAGGACTGGTCGAAACGCCGGATCGGGTGGCGAGGATGTATGCCGAAGTTTTTTCCGGGATGCAAGAAGATCCGGAAGAATATTTTAAAGTGATCTTCAGCGAGGATCACGAGGAACTGGTCTTGGTCAAGGACATCCCTTTTTATTCCATATGTGAACACCACCTGGTTCCTTTTTACGGCGTCGCCCACGTCGGGTATATTCCAAAGGGAGGACGTGTTGTCGGCCTCAGCAAACTGGCTCGAGCCGTTGAAGCCGTCGCGAAAAGGCCGCAACTGCAAGAGCGGATCACTTCTACGGTGGCCGATGCGATTGTCAACGCGCTGCAGCCCCATGGCGTGGTTGTCGTCATCGAGGCAGAGCACATGTGCATGACCATGCGGGGGGTCAAGAAGCCAGGCGCCAAGACGGTCACTTCCGCGGTACGCGGCATATTTGCGACCGACCCGATGGCCCGGGCAGAAGCGTTTCAGCTGATCCGATCGTGACACAACTTGACATCATTGTGCTCTTTTACTATAATTGGGGTGTGTCGGGACGTGGCGCAGCCTGGTAGCGCGCACCCTTGGGGTGGGTGAGGTCGCAGGTTCAAATCCTGTCGTTCCGACCAGTACATATTTCATCTGACAGGAACCGCAACATGCCACATGTTGCGGTTTTTTTTAAACTAAAGGAGGATCACCCGATGGATCACAATAACGATTATGTCATTATCAAGGCGGAACAAAATGGCGTTCAGGTCATCGGATTGACCCGCGGTGAAACCACGCGCTTTCATCACACGGAAAAACTGGACAAGGGAGAGGTCATGATCGCCCAATTTACGGAGCATACGTCAGCCATTAAAATCCGTGGCCAGGCAACGATCTATTCCCGTTATGGGGAGGTCCATACGGAACCGTATCAAAAATGAACATACCGCCAGTGAACAAGCGCGGCATTCGAGAGATGGCATAGTCCACCTCTTTTTTTTGTATGAATGAAATAGGCAAAAAAAGCAGAGAAGAAAAGAAAGGGGTCCCCGATGAATGCCGCGAAAGGACTGTTAACCGCGATTGGTGGCTCGCTGGCGATCGCTTTGCTCATTTCGATCATCCCGGTCATCCAGTTGTCTTCCGAAGAGCAGGTGTTTGCCCATCGTTCCGGGTTCACGCTGGAGAAAGGGAATTTGGTGGATTTTCTCGCTGAAGTTCCCATTCAGCCTCGCATTCATCGTGTGACCTGGCGGGAAAAGGCGCTGGAAATTGACCTGATGGTCGAAGCGCAATCTTCCACAGGCCCCGATGACATATACCGTGCGCTTTATCACCTCGCTTCGCATGCATTGGTCGGCACGACAAATGTAGAGGAGCTCCTGATTCGCGTTCTGTCGGAGCAACCCGATGACCCGCCTTTGCTGCTAGCCTCCCTTGTCGCCCACCGAACTGACTTGGCAAAAGATTCGCGAATGAGCAACCCTCAGCAGCTGGATCTGGATCTATACCTATCCCACCTTTTTCAATTTTCCAAAACCGCTTCTTGGCACCACCGTTTTTCTGAATCGTCCCGCCTTTAGATCCGTGCATCGTCGTGCACGAAACGACAAGTTTCTGTGTGATCGACGAAGAAAGTATGATATACTGGTAAACGATGTGTACAAGGCGATTTCTGGAGGTCGCAAGATGGGGCAGAACATGGAACGGGCACAAGATGTGCTACACGATGTGGAACAGCAAATCAAGGAAGTGATCCGCACATCCGATCTTTTGCAAGAACTGGAATATCCCCAAGTGGATATTCAAAAACTGGAGTTGCTCAACTGGTTTCTGAAGGATCTTGGCTGGGACGAGGAACAGCGCAAGCGGGTGTGCACCGCTACGGCACTGGCTCAACTGGGCTTAGATATCCATGAGAACATTGGCTGTATGAATCCCTTGGACGAGAAGAAAAAAAGAAATCGGCAGTTGTCCATTCTCGCTGGCGATTTTTTTAGCAGCAAGTTTTACTGGTTGCTTGCCAGTTCTGGTGATCTAAGTGTCATCCCGATTATCGCCCAGGCGGTCTCCGAGATCAATCATTCCAAAATGCGGTTGTACCAAACAGGATGGAACCAGCATCATTTTTCTCAATTCCTTCAGGAGTTTACCGTGCTTCAGTGCGCACTGTATTCCAGCTTTACCCCATTGAACCCCCAGCGGGGACAATGGTGGAAAATGCTGATTGAACGGCTGATCGTGACTGAAAAGATCTTTGAGCTGTTTGCCGGCACCGAAAGAGAGCGTTTTCTGCGTCCGGAATGGGAGACGCTGCTCACATCCTGGCTGCATGATGCGGAAAGGGTGATCCGCCAGGCTACAACAGATGCGGCCATTGCCAGCCGTCTTCAGGAGCGTGTTCTTCATGCCCGTCGCCAATTGCCCGGTTTTGTGATGGAGGTACAGGGATGAGCGGGGAAAGGGAGCAGCAGCGTGCGGTCATGGAACCGCACTCCAAAGAAAAGTTTGTGTATCAGGTGTTCGAAAGCATCGCGCCGAAATACGACATGATGAATTCGGTGCTCAGTTTTCGCATGCATAAATACTGGCGGCGATTTGCCATGAAGAAAATGAACCTCCAGCCTGGACAACATGCCCTGGATCTTTGTTGCGGAACGGGTGATTGGACCATCAGCCTGGCGCAGGCGGTGGGCAGCACGGGCCGCGTGGTCGGCCTTGATTTTAGCCCAAAGATGCTGGAAATCGGAAAACAAAAACTGGAGCATTACCGTCTTGCCGACCAGGTGACCCTGGTTGAGGGCAACGCGATGAAGCTCCCTTTTCCCGATCACTGTTTCGATGCGGTGACCATCGGGTTTGCATTGCGCAATGTGCCGGATGTAAAACAGGTATTAAGAGAAATGGTTCGGGTGACCAAACCTGGCGGCCAGGTGGTCTCACTGGAGCTGTCTCACCCTACCTGGCCGGTGTTCCGGCAGTTGTACTGGCTTTATTTTCAACGCATCCTGCCCCTCATCGCCAAGTGGTTGACAGGTAAGTATGACCAATACCGGTGGCTTCCTGAATCACTGAAAACATTCCCTGAACGGCACGAATTGGCTGATTGGTTCAAAGAGGCAGGCTGTCATCAGGTGGAGGTTTATTCCCTGACGGGTGGAATTGCTGCACTGCATATCGGAAGGAAACTTGATCGCTGAAAGTCGGTGGACAGATGGAATTGCATGAGATTTACCAGGAAATGCGAGACGACATGCTCCTGATCGAAAAGGAGTTGTATCAAGCCATTGAACGGAGTAATTCCAGCCTTGCAGAACCCGCTCTTCATTTGCTCAAAGCCGGGGGGAAACGTCTCCGCCCTTTGTTTGTGTTGCTCAGCGGTTGCCTGGGGAATTACCGGTTGGAGCATCTCAAACTGGTGGCCGTTCCGTTGGAACTCATCCACATGGCTACGCTGGTCCATGATGACATCATTGATGATGCGGATCTCCGCCGCGGCCAGCCCACCGTCCGGGCGAAATGGGATAACCAGATTGCCCTGTACACAGGCGACTTTATTCTGGCCCAGGCCCTTCAGTACATATCTCAACTGAAAGAAGCGCGTGTGCATCAAATCCTTTCCCAGGCGCTGGTTCAAATGGGGCTTGGAGAAATTTACCAGCTCCGCGATTTTTTTAACGTGAACCAGCACCTGCGTCAATACTTGCAGCGGATTAAGCGGAAAACCGCCTTGCTCATTTCTGTCAGTTGCCAGCTCGGCGGCCAGGTCAGCCAGCTGCCAGCCCATGCCGTCCAGAAGCTTTACCTGTTTGGCTATTACGCAGGCATGGCGTTCCAGATCACAGATGACTTGCTGGATCTGATCGGCGATCGGAAAACGACGGGCAAACCGCATGGCAGTGACGTCCGGCAGGGAAACATCACGCTTCCGTTAATCTATGCCCTCAACCAGTCAGAGTCGCGATCACAGGTTTTGCCGCTGATCCGGCAGATACAGGAGATCACCTCATCTTCCCCTTCACGCGCTGAGAGCGCCCATCAACTGGATCATCTGACGCGGCGACTGATCCAGATCGTAAAAGAAGCCGGTGGCATCCAGTATGCCGAAACATTGGCCAACCGCTATTTGATCAAAGCCAAAAATGCCCTGAGCAGCTTTCCGCCTTCGCGTGAAAGGGAGCGCCTGATCCATGTTGCTGACGCGATTGCCAGGCGCCAATATTGATTGCCTTGCAACTTCCGTTGCGGATTGGTAAAATTTATCCCGTTTGGATAAAAGCAGAGGATGGAGGAATTGGAATGGAACGTACATTTGTCATGGTGAAACCGGATGGGGTACAGCGCAATCTGATTGGCGAGATTGTCACGCGTTTTGAAAAAAAAGGTTATCAACTGGTAGCCGCCAAACTGATGCAGATTTCCCCCGAATTGGCGGAACAGCACTACGCTGAGCACAAAGAGAAGCCTTTCTTCAGGGAATTGGTGGATTTTATCACCTCCGGACCCGTATTTGCAATGGTTTGGCAAGGTGAACAGGTGATTGCCACTGCCAGGAAAATGCTGGGCAAAACCAATCCCTTGGAGGCCGAGCCAGGAACCATCCGGGGCGATTACGGGATTACGGTCGGAATGAACATTATCCACGGTTCCGATTCACCGGAAAGCGCCGAACGGGAAATCCAGCTGTTTTTTAAGCCGGAGGAGCTGCTGTCATACGAAAAAACCATTCAATCCTGGATTCGGTAGACCCACTTACATAAGGATAAAAAGAAGCCCGGAAGGGCTTCTTTTTCAGTGACATGTATCGCCCAGTCTTTTTTCTTGACAAAATGGAGGCCAAGAATAAGCGTGACATCGGCAAATGATTACCAATTGTTTGTCCAAGGGTTGAAGCAAATTTTGCGTATTGATCTCAACTTTTACAAAGAAAAACAGATGAAACGGCGGCTCACTTCGCTTCGCGACAAGTTAGGCTACACTGATTTCCAGAGTTTTCTCGCCGACCTCCGGCATTCCAGCGCGCTGCAGGATGTGGTGCTCAAGCGCATCACCATCAATGTCACCGAATTTTATCGAAATCCGGAACAGTGGAACACGCTCCGCACGACCATTCTGCCGCGGATTTATCCTGAAAACAAACGGCTTGTCTGCTGGAGTTCGGCCTGTTCCACAGGAGAAGAGCCGTACACCCTGGCCATGGTCCTGGAGGAAGCGGGTGTCCGTCAGTATGAGATTCTGGCCACAGACATCGATCCTTTTGTCCTGGAACGTGCAAAAGAGGCCGTCTATCCCGCCCAGGCGATCAGAAACCTGCCCCCGGAAAAAAGACAGACTTACTTCACTCAAAAAGGAGAAACCTATCTCTTGCGAAAAGAACAATTCAGGGGGAAGATTTTTTTCCGCAAACTGGATTTGCTCCATGATCTGTTCCCAAGGGAGTTTCATTTGATCCTTTGCCGGAATGTGGTGATTTATTTCACCGATGAAGCGAAAGATCGCCTGTACCGGAAATTGTCTGACGCGCTGGTTCCCAAAGGGATCCTCTTCGTCGGAAGCACGGAACAGATCTTCCACCCTCATCAGTACGGATTGCACTCGGTCGCACCCTTTTTTTATCAAAAGCAGGATGTCCATACATAGGGCCATCCGCCTTGAACGGGTTTCCCGTTGCTGCTAGGAAACAGCTATACTATAATGATCAATATGTTATATTACAGAGAATGGATAGACGGTTTGATGAGGAAGCGGATAGGAGTGAAGGAGGGAGTACATGCGATATTTAACCGCTGGTGAATCTCACGGTCCCCAGTTGACGGTGATCGTCGAGGGCATGCCGAGTAATGTCCCTGTCGACGTCGATAAAATCAACGAGCAGCTGGCCCGAAGGCAAAAGGGATACGGACGCGGATTGCGAATGAAAATTGAACAGGATACCGTTCATATCACAGCAGGCGTCCGCCACGGCAAGACGACAGGCGCGCCGGTTTGCATGGTCATCGAAAATAAAGACTGGGCCCATTGGCAGGAGTTGATGGGTGTGGAGCCGCCCCCCGAGGAGGTGCGGGATAAGCGGCGCGTATCAAGACCCAGGCCTGGCCATGCCGATTTAAACGGAGCAATCAAGTATCGGCAATCAGATATTCGGAATATTTTGGAACGATCCAGCGCAAGGGAAACCGCTGCGCGTGTCGCATGTGGCGCGCTTATTCGGCAAATGTTGGAATGTTTTGATATTAAGATTGCCGGACATGTCATCCAGATTGGATCCGCCCGGATTAGCGATCGTGACCATCAAAACGCGCTGACGATGCCGCTTGAAGAACTTCAGTCGATCACCGAACTTTCTCCCGTTCGCTGCATCTGTAAAAAAACGGAACAAGCGATGATCGCTGAGATCGATTTGGCCAAAAAAGAGGGGGATTCCCTCGGAGGGATTGTCGAGGTATTGGCCGATGGCTTGCCGGTTGGCCTGGGCAGCCATGTCCACTGGGATCGCAAGCTGGATGGCCGCCTGGCGCAAGCGATCATGAGCATTCAGGCGTTTAAAGGGGTAGAAATCGGCGAAGGTTTCAGAGCAGGGCAAATGCGCGGTTCAAAGGTGCACGATCCGATTTATTGGTCGAAAGAACGCGGATTTTACAGGCAGACCAACCATGCGGGAGGATTTGAGGGAGGAATGACAACGGGTGAGCGGGTGGTCGTTCGTGGTGCGATGAAACCCATTCCCACGCTCTATAAGCCTCTGCAGAGCGTCGATATTGACACCAAAGAACCTTTTTTCGCCAGTATTGAACGGTCCGACAATTGTGCCGTTCCTGCGGCCAGCGTGGTCGCCGAAGCGGTAGTTGCTTGGGAGCTCGGGGTCGCTTTTCGCGAAAAGTTTGCCGGTGACTCTCTGGAGGAAATGGAGCAAAATTATAAATCTTATCAGACGTATGTAAGGGGATTTTAGCCATGAGACAGCTCACCGTTTCGCTTGGAAAACGTTCCTACCCGATTCTGATCGGCGAATCGCTGTTGAAGTCACTGGGCGATCTCTTCCGAAACGCCGGCATCGATCGGAGACGGAAAATTCTCGTCGTCACCGATCAACATGTGGCCTCTTTTTACCTGCAAACGGTTATGGAACAGTTGCAAAGTCACGGGTATCGCGTTTATTCCAGTATTGTGCCCGCAGGAGAGCAGTCGAAAAGCCTGAAGATTTATGAACAGGTGATCACCCAGGCCCTCGAATACGACCTGGATCGGCAATCCGTCATCGTCGCGCTGGGAGGAGGCGTGGTCGGCGATTTGGCCGGCTTTGTAGCGGCCACTTACATGCGTGGCATCGCCTATGTCCAGCTGCCGACGACGTTGCTCGCCCATGACAGCAGTGTGGGCGGGAAAGTGGCCGTCAACCACGTTCTGGGAAAAAACATGATCGGCGCCTTCCATCAGCCCAAAATGGTCATTTACGATTTGAAGGCCCTGCGCACCCTGCCCAAGCGGGAAATTCTTTCAGGGTTTGCGGAAGTGATCAAACACGCCGCGATTTGGGATGCGGAATTTTTCCAATGGCTTTCTGAACAAGCCCATTTATTGCTCCAGTTGCGCAATGACCTGCTGGAGGATGCGCTTTTCCGTTCCTGCCAGATCAAAGCCCATGTCGTTTCCGAGGATGAGCGTGAAGCGGGGTTGCGCAAAGTGCTCAACTTTGGCCACACGGTCGGCCATGCCCTGGAATCCTACTATGGTTACCGGCGATTGGCGCACGGGGAAGGTGTAGCCATCGGCATGGTTGTGGCCTCGCGAATTGGCGGCAAACTTAATCCGGAAGTGAAGGCCGTCGAAGAGGCGCTGACGGAACTGCTGATGCGTTTTGAGTTGCCCGTCCGCATTCCTGCAGATGCCGATCTGAACAAGATTCTGGAGCTCATCTATCACGATAAAAAAGTCCATCATGGCCATATCCACATGGTCCTGCCAACCAAGATCGGACAGGTCCAGATTGATCAAGTGGTTCCGCCGGAACTCCTCATCCAGGCCATGCAGGAATTGCAGGAGGAAAATCCGCAGGGCTTAAGTGACCCGGTCGATGAGATCTATGCACAAGAGGGGGAAAGCAGCAGATGACTTTCTTGCGCGGGTTTAGGGGAGCCACTACGGTGACCGAGAATTCGGCGGAGGCGATCCTCGAAGCGACCAAAACTTTGATGGAAGCCCTCATCCGGGAAAACCAACTGGTGGCGGAAGATGTTGCCGCAGTATGGTTGACGACGACGGAAGATTTAAATGCTGCTTTTCCCGCGAAAGCTGTCCGCCAAATTCCGGGATGGCAGTGGGTTCCTCTGATGTGCGCCCAGGAGATTCCCGTTCCCGGTTCACTCCCCCGATGCATTCGGGTGATGTTGCTGGCACATACCGACAAGCCGCAACAAGAGATACGGCATATTTTTCTAAACGACGCGGTCACGCTGCGTCCGGATTTGAGCCAAAATGTTGCCCCGTCCTCTTGACAGACGCGGACTGTTCATCTATCCTAAAAACCAAATCCAGCAGATCAAATCCAACAGAATTCAAATATCCTCGATCATCCCTTTTTTCAGTTGAGCTGAGACGAGTCTGAGTCAAGCGGAGAAGAGTTGAGTTGAGCGGAGCGTTAGGGATGGGACACGTGTGTACCCAAAACCAAAGCTTCGGCTTTGGTTTTTTTGTTTTGAACGACGGGCCGAATTTTCCGGATTTTCATTTCCGGATTTTCATAATGATCTTGCCAGACTGCAGACGCGTTTTCGATCTCCTCCGGCAACGGATGCGGTGAAGCTTCTGGCTATCCAAATGGCGGAAGAAATCAGGGAGGGTGTGCACGTATGAGCCTTGTTCAAACTTTCAGTATCATCGACGGGATCCGCAAGGTTGTGGAAGGGCAGGCGCTGACATGTCAAGAGGCATTCCATGTGATGGGGCAGATTATGGATGGCGAAGCTTCGCCAGCGCAAATTTCCAGTTTTATCACAGCCTTGCGGATGAAAGGCGAGACAGTCGAAGAGGTGACCGGCTTTGCGTTGGCGATGCGCGAGCGCATTCAGCATCGCCCGGCAGCCCGTCAAGGCTTGTTGGATACCTGCGGGACAGGTGGTGACGGAGGCCGCACCTTTAACATTTCCACCGCAGCAGCCATTGTGGCCGCTGCCGGGGGAGCCAAAGTGGCCAAGCACGGGAATCGTGCGGTCTCTGGCCAAAGCGGCAGCGCCGATGTGTTGGAGGCATTGCGGATTCGGACCCATCTCCCGCCGCAAAAGGTAAGTCAATGCCTGGAGCAGACGGGTTTTGCCTTTTTCTTCGCACCGCATTTTCACCCGGCGATGAAACATGCCATCGGGCCCAGACGAGAGATCCGGATCAGGACCGTGTTCAACCTCCTGGGCCCGTTGACCAACCCGGCCGGCGCCGAAGCGCAGATCTTGGGCGTCTACGATTCCCGGCTGCTCCAAACGTTGCCGAAAGTGCTGGCCAATCTTGGTGTCCGCAGGGCGCTCGTGGTGGCCAGTGAAGACGGCCTGGACGAAGTGTCCGTGAGTGCGAAAACCCATGTCGCGGAATTGCAGGATGGCCATATCCGGTACTACGCGATGTCCCCGGAAGACTTGGGATTGGACCGTTTTCCCATCAGCAGCGTCGCCGGCGGCCGTCCTGAAGAAAATGCCCGGATCATTGTGGAGGTTTTTAAAGGGGTTCAAGGCGGACCGCGCGACATTGTGTTGGCCAATGCGGGGGCGGCCCTGTATGTGGCAGGAAAAGCCCGCACCTGGCAGGAAGGGGTTCAACTGGCCAGAGAATTGCTGGATTCGGGATGCGCCTATCAAAAGTTGCAGGAGATTAGAGAAGTGACGGAGGCTTTGGCAGATGATTCTCGATAAGATTGTGGAGACAAAAAAACAGGAATTGGCGGCACTCTATGCGATCGAACCAGAAGTGCGGCGGCAGGCCGAGCAGGCTTCCGCCTGCCTTGATTTTATTGCGGCGCTTCGCAATCCCAATCACCGCATGGCTGTGATTGCTGAAGTCAAAAAAGCTTCTCCCTCAAAAGGCGTCATCCGGCAGGAGTTTGATCCCGTAGCCGTCGCCCAAGCTTATGAAAAGGGAGGAGCCGACGCGATTTCCGTCCTCACCGATCAGCAATTTTTTCAAGGCGACCTTCAGTACCTGACCGCCATCAAGAAGCAGGTGAGTGTCCCGGTCTTTCGCAAAGATTTTATCATTGATAAACTGCAGGTATACCAGGCCCGCGCCGCAGGAGCGGACGCGCTGCTTTTGATCGCAGCCATTTTGTCTGACGAACAGCTGAGCGAACTCTATCAACTGACGCAGGGTTTGGGGATGCAGGCGCTGATTGAAGTCCACAGCAAGGAAGAACTGGAGCGGGTGCTCCCCCTGGCACCGAAAATCATCGGCATCAACAACCGGGACTTGCGGACCTTCCACACCGATCTGGCGACCACAGCCCGGCTTCTCCCGTATATCCCTGATGATATTTTGGTGGTCAGCGAAAGCGGCATTTCCACCCCTGAACATATCCGCTGGCTTTCCGAACTGGGAGTGCGGGCCGTGCTGGTTGGTGAACACCTGATGCGCCAACAGGATCTGGCGGCAGCCATTCGGGAGCTGATGCGTGCGCTGTGACAAAGATAAAAATTTGTGGACTGCAAAGCGTTGAAGTGCTAAAATCTATACAAGCGTTGCCAATCGATCTGATCGGATTTGTTTTTGCCGCAAGCCGCCGGCAGGTCACGCTGAAACAGGCCAGGATGCTGGTGAGAGAGGTTCCCTCCTCGATGGGCAAGGTGGGCGTCTTTGTCAACCCGACGCGTGATGAGCTGGATGCCATCCTGGCTGAAGTGCCTCTGACCCATCTCCAGCTTCATGGCCAAGAAGCTCCGGCGTTTTGCGCGGAACTGTCTTGCCGGTACAGGGTGAAAGTGATTAAAGCGTTGCCGGTCAAAAACCTTTCTGAGCTGGAGGCGGATATTTCCAGATACAAGGGGACCGTCGACGGTTTTCTTTTTGACACATTTCATCCGTCGCAGAGCGGTGGAACCGGGAGGCGGTTTTCCTGGGACCTGATTCCGCAGATTCAATTTCTGATCGGAGAAACCCCTTATTGGATTGCCGGCGGCTTGAACCCGGAGAATGTCGGGGATTTGTTGCGGATGTACCGTCCTTACGGCGTAGACGTATCGAGCGGAGTGGAGACCAACGGCAGCAAAGACATCCATAAGATTGCTCAGTTTGTAGAAAAGGTGAGAATGCATGACGCAACCAACTGAACCGGCTGCCCGAGGCAGGTTTGGAAGATACGGCGGCCAATACGTGCCGGAGACATTGATGATGGCCTTGCACCAGTTGGAAGAGGCTTATCTGGACGCGATGTCCGATCCGGCGTTTCACCGCGCGCTGGATGAGCTGCGGCGCCTTTATTCCGGTCGTCCGACACCGCTGACCTATGCCCGTCGCCTCAGCCAGCATCTGGGCGGGGCACAAATTTACTTGAAGCGGGAAGACCTCAACCACACCGGCGCCCACAAGATCAACAACACGCTGGGACAGGCGTTGCTGGCCCAGCGGATGGGCAAGCGGAAATTGCTGGCAGAGACCGGCGCCGGGCAGCATGGTGTGGCTACGGCGACCGTCGCCGCATTGCTCGGGATGGAATGCAAGGTGTTCATGGGCGAAGAGGACACGAAGCGGCAAGCGTTAAATGTGTTCCGGATGAACTTGTTGGGTGCGGAAGTCATCCCGGTCACATCCGGCAGCCGCACCCTGAAAGACGCGATGAATGAGGCCATCCGGTACTGGGTGGCCCACGTGGAAGAGGCGTTTTATGTGCTGGGTTCCGTCGGCGGGCCTCACCCGTATCCGCAAATGGTACGGGATTTTCAGCGCGTCATTGGTGATGAAACCAAACAGCAATGTCTGGAGCAGCTTGGCCGTCTGCCAGATGTCCTGGTAGCGGCAGTTGGCGGCGGCAGCAACGCGATGGGGCTGTTTTATCCCTTTATTGAAGAGGAAGCGGTCCGGCTGGTCGGCGTGGAAGCGGCCGGAAAAGGGCTGGACTCCGGCTTTCATGCCGCCAGCTTGAGCAAGGGGCGCCCTGGGGTCATACATGGCGCCTTTACCTATCTGCTGCAGGATGAGGATGGGCAAATTCAGGAGGCCCATTCCATTTCGGCGGGACTGGATTATCCGGGAGTCGGGCCGGAACACGCCTGGCTGATGGAGACAGGACGGGCACGCTATACGGCGATTCGTGATGATGAAGCTCTTTCCGCGCTGCAAATGTTAAGCCGACTGGAAGGGATCATCCCGGCTTTGGAAAGCGCGCATGCGGTGGCCGAGGCGATCAAGATGGCGCCCCGGATGAAGCCGACTGAGGTACTGGTGATCTGCCTTTCCGGACGAGGGGACAAAGACATGGCCACGGTGATGCAGGCCCTGAAGGAGGGGGAGCATGAACCGCATTGATCAGCTCTTCGCCGAGCCGCGGGACAAAGCGGCTTTCATCCCCTATCTCACTTGCGGCCACCCCAGTCTGGCGGCTAGCCGCAGGCTCCTTCACCTGTTGGAAAAAAACGGCGCCGACTTGATTGAACTGGGCGTTCCCTATTCCGATCCTTTGGCAGACGGTCCGGTCATTCAACAGGCGTCCCAGCGGGCTCTGGCCGCCGGCACGCGTCTTAAGGATGTCTTGGAGGTCGCGGCCCAGGCCAGGGCGGAAGGCCTGCAAGCGGGCCTGATCCTCTTCAGTTACTTCAATCCTCTGCTCCAGTATGGTGTGCCACGGCTGATTGAGACGATGAAAGGGATCGGCATCGACGGATTGATCGTCCCGGACCTGCCGGTGGAAGAAAGCCGGCAGCTGGGGGAGTTGGCGGAACAGGGAGGAATTCACCTGATCCCATTGGCTGCCCCCACCTCGCTGCCGCGTCTGGATCGGATCGTCCAGGAGGCAAGAGGGATGATTTATTGCGTTTCCTCTTTGGGCGTAACGGGCGAAAGGCAGCAGTTTCACGCCGCGCTCACACACCTCATCCAGTCCCTGCGGCAACGCACAAAGCTTCCGCTGGTGGTCGGCTTCGGCGTTTCCAGTGCCCGTCAATACCAGGAACTGGCCGGCCTCTGTGACGGCGTGGTCGTGGGGAGCGCCATCGTCCGGGAAATCGATCGTCATTCCTGCGCATTGCTTTCCGAATCGCCCGCGGACCAGTTGCGCGCTGAAGCGGAAATCACCGCGTTTGTCAGGCAACTGACCGGCAGATAAATCGTGATTTCAACCCGTTGAAATCTTTTTGAGAACATGATTCAATGATAAAAACATATCAAACTAGGATCAGGTGATTTGGATGACCCTATCGATTCGACCCAAACCTACTGTCATTGGCCTACCGATGTATCAGCCCGGCAAACCGATCAAAGAGGTGCAACGGGAGTACGGACTTCGTGACGTGATCAAGCTGGCTTCGAATGAAAATCCCTTCGGCTGTTCGCCGAAGGTGAAAGAGGCAATCCAGCAGGCTCTGGATCACCTGCCTGTCTATCCGGACGGCGCCTTTCGGGAACTGAAACAGGCCCTTGCGCAATTTTATCAGATCGGCGAAGAGCAGGTCATTGTGGGCAACGGATCAGACGAGATTGTCGAACTGATCGCGCGGGCCTATCTGCAACCGGGCACTGAGACGATCATGGCAGACATCACCTTTCCCCGGTATAAAACCAACGCTCAGATTGAAGGGGCCGACGTGATTGAAATTCCTTCCCGCGAAGGCCGTCATGATCTGACGGAGATGCTGAAAGCCATCACTGACAAAACCCGCGTCATCTGGATCTGCAATCCGAACAATCCGACCGGTTGCATCGTGACAAAAGCGGAATTCAGCGCGTTCCTCTCGCAGGTACCGGCCCACGTCCTGGTGGTGGCCGATGAAGCCTATTACGAATATGTCGTGGATGAGGCATATCCGGACTCCTTGTCCTTGCTCAGGGAATATCCAAATCTGATCGTTTTGCGAACCTTTTCCAAAATCTACGGGCTGGCGGCACTGCGTGTCGGATATGCGATCGCACACCCTGAAGTGTTGGATCCATTGCACCGGGTGCGCGAACCGTTTAACGTCAACCACCTGGCACAGGTGGCTGCGCTGGCGGCATTGAGCGATCAGGACTTTGTCCGCCATTGCCGGGCGCAAAACCGGGAGGGAATGCAGCTGATTCAAGAGCGGATCCAGAAAATGAACCTGACAGCGTACCCTTCGGAAGCCAATTTTCTCCTGATCGACCTGAAACGGCCAGCAGGTCCCGTGTTTGAAGCGCTGCTCCGGCAAGGAATCATCGTCCGTTCCGGTGAGGCCTTGGGCATTCCCACGACCATTCGCGTGACCATTGGCACCAGAGAGGAAAACCTGCGGTTTCTGGAAGCGCTGGAATCGGTTCTTGAGGCTCGCCCTTTGTCCTGACATCAAACCGGTCTGGGGGATGCGAGAAACGGATGGGAGGAGAGAAAGATGATTGTCGTGATGAGCCCGCAGGCTAGACAAGAGTCGATTGAAAAGGTAAAAGAGCGTTTGGAGGCGGCTGGGCTTGGCGTACATATTTCCACTGGGGAAAACCGGACCATTATCGGCGTGCTTGGCGACAAGCGAAAAGTAAACATCCAGGCCATTGAGGTCATGGATGATGTGGAAAAAATCGTCCATATCGAAGCCCCCTTCAAGCTGGCCAACAAACAGTTCCACCCCGAACCCACGGTGATCACGGTGGGCGACATCCAAATCGGGGGGGAACAGCTGGTTGTGATGGCAGGCCCTTGTTCGGTTGAAAGCCGTGAACAGCTGCTGGAGACGGCCATGATTGTCAAGGCAGGCGGTGCGCAGATCCTGCGCGGCGGCGCATTCAAACCGCGAAGCTCTCCCTATTCCTTTCAGGGGATGGGGGAGGAAGGATTGAAGATTCTCGCTGAAGCGCGGGAAAAAACGGGGCTGAAAATCGTCTCCGAGGTGATGGATCCGGAAAACCTCCCTTTGCTGCTCGAATACGTTGACATCCTGCAAATCGGCGCCAGAAACATGCAAAACTTCCACTTGCTGAAGGCCGTCGGACGGACAGACAAACCTGTCCTGTTGAAACGGGGCTTGGCCGCCACCATTGAAGAGTGGCTCATGGCCGCCGAATACATCTTGAATGAAGGCAATCATCAGGTGATTTTGTGCGAGCGCGGGATCCGGACGTTTGAAACCTATACGCGAAATACATTGGATCTTAGCGCCGTTCCCGTAATCAAACATCTCAGCCATTTGCCGATTATCGTCGATCCCAGCCACGGTACCGGAAAGTGGCGATATGTGCTGCCAATGGCGCGTGCTGCTGTTGCCGCCGGCGCCGACGGGTTGATCGTCGAGGTTCATCCCCAACCGGAAAAGGCGCTATCGGATGGCCCACAATCCCTGAATCCCGATGCCTACCGCCAGATGATGGATGAAGTTCGCAACATGGCTGCAGTGATGGGCAGAGTGATATGATCCGGGTTGCCATCCTGGGAGTGGGCTTGATCGGCGGCTCGCTGGCATTGTCTTTGCAGCACGATGAAAAGCAGAATATCCGGGTCACGGGGTATGACCTTGACCCATCCACGTTGATGCTGGCCCAACAATTGGGCATCATCCATCATGGAACCATGAACCTGCACGAAGCGACGGCAGAGGCCGATTTTATTTTTCTGTGCACCCCGGTGGACACCATCCTTCACCTTCTCAAGGAACTGGCCAATCTTCCGCTTAAACCAGGATGCATCATTTCTGATACCGGAAGCACGAAAACCAAGGTGGTTGAAACAGGCGTCTCGCTTTTGGGGAAGGAGCGGTTCATTGGCGGCCACCCAATGGCGGGATCGCATCGTTCCGGGGTAGAGGCCGCTTCCGATCGGCTCTTCGAAAATGCCTTTTACGTCTTGACGCCTCATCCCGATACACCGGAATCCTCCCGCAGGCGGCTCATGTCCTTGCTTGCGGGCACGCGGGCGACACTGGTCGAAATGGCGGCGGAAGAACATGATCAGGTGGTCGGCCTGATCAGTCATCTGCCGCATATCATTGCCGCCGCCCTGGTCCGGCAGGTGGCCCGTCATGACCAAGAAAACCAATGGTACAGCCAATTGGCCGCAGGCGGCTTCCGTGATCTGACCCGCATTGCTTCCAGCAATCCCATCATGTGGCGGGATATCCTGTTGCAAAATGGACATGTTTTGTTGCAATTGCTGGATGAGTGGCAATGGGAAATAGCCAGGATCAAGCGCTTGCTTGCACAAAGAGATGAAAAAGCCATTTATCATTTTTTTGACGAGGCACGAACCTTCCGGGAGCAGATTCCGGAACGGAAAAAGGGAATCTTGCCCCCTCTTTACGAATGTTATGTGGATATTCCCGATCGTCCGGGCATCATCGGTGAGGTGGCGACCATTCTCGGCGACAGGCAAATCAACCTGACCAATATCCAGATCATTGAAAACCGAGCCGACATCCCGGGGGTTTTAAGGCTTTCTTTTCGCCAACAGGAAGATTTGGAGAAAGCGATCGAAGCGCTTCAGAGCAAAGGATTCCAAGTGTATCGCAGATAGCAGGTGCAGGTTTGCAAAAGAAGATCTTTTATTTTGGAGGAAGCCGATGACCGAGTTACACGTCGAAGAAGCAGCCAAATCGCTCGCTGGAACAGTGCGGGTGCCAGGGGACAAATCGATCAGCCACCGCGCCATCATGCTGGGTTCAGTGGCTGACGGACCGACCCGCATCCACGGTTTTCTGGTGGCAGAAGATTGCCTCAGGACAGTCGATTGCTTTCGTAAAATGGGAGTCGCGATCAGTCAGCCCTCAGCGGATGAAGTGGTTGTGGATGGAAAAGGTTGGGAGGGACTTCGCGAACCGGATGCCGTTCTGGATGTAGGCAACTCGGGAACCACGATTCGCCTGCTGTTGGGGATCCTTGCCGGGAGGCCCTTTCACAGCGTGATTCAGGGGGATGCATCGATTGCACGCCGGCCGATGAAACGGGTGGTCAAACCGCTGCGGGAAATGGGCGCGCATATTGATGGGCGGCAAGAAGGAAATTACGCTCCGCTGGCCGTGCGGGGCGGAAGCCTGACCGGCATCGAATATACCTCTCCGGTGGCCAGTGCGCAGGTCAAATCCGCCATCCTCTTGGCAGGCCTGCAAGCCACCGGCAAGACGATGGTGCATGAACCCTGCCCCTCCCGCGATCACACGGAACGCATGTTGTCTGCCTTTGGCGTCACCGTGACAAGGCAGGGAAGCACCACCATCGTCGACGGCATGCAGCGCCTGCAAGGAGGCGTGCAACTCCGGGTACCGGGAGATATTTCTTCCGCCGCCTATTTCCTGGTGGCCGCCAGCCTGGTGAAGGGAAGCAGCCTCCTCCTGAAAGAGGTCGGCATCAATCCGACGAGAACAGGCATTCTTGATGTACTTCAGGCGATGGGAGGAAGCGTAGAGATTCTGAACCGACAAACCTGGGGAGATGAACCGGTGGCAGACCTGCTCGTTCAAGCATCTGACCTGCAGGCCACCGTGATCGAAGGAAATCTGATCCCGCGGCTCATCGACGAGATACCTGTCATCGCCGTCTTGGCCACGCAGGCAGAGGGGACAACCATCATCCGTGACGCGCAGGAATTGCGCGTCAAAGAAACCGATCGCATTGCCACCGTCAGCCGCTTTTTGAAAGACATGGGTGCGAATGTGGAACCCACTGCAGACGGCATGATCATTCATGGGCCCACGCCGCTGAAAGGGGCGGTTGTTGATACATCCGGCGACCATCGCATCGGCATGGCGGCGTTTGTCGCCGGGCTGATCGCCTCAGGGAGGACACGGATTTGCAATGCCGAAGCGATCAACGTTTCTTTTCCCGGGTTTGCCGAACAATTTCGGCAGCTGCTCCGCTGAGAACAGCACGGGGCAGCTGCTGGACACGTTTAATGCAACAAACTTTTAACTGGAACAAAAATTCCGTTGACTGTAAGCGTTTTCTGTATTATACTTTCCTTACAGTATGGTTTCTCTCCACTCCTATCCATCTACCCACTCAGAAATGAGTGGCTATTTTTTTTTGCCTGTTTGCATAACCTCTGCCGCAACTGCAACATACTAACATGGAACAAACAAGAAAGACGTGCGTTTCACTGCGAGGATCAGGATGGCAAAGGAGTTGTGTGATTTGAATGTAGCGGACTTGCTCAGTTATGCCGACATTCATCAACTGAACCGGATGGCCCAGCGGCTGGAGTGTGTCTGCGACACCCATTCAAAGCAGCAACTCATTCAATCCATTCTCATCCGGATGAAACAAAAAGGGATCTATGGCACCGAACTAAATGAACTGGCGAAAGAAGAACTGCTTTTTTTAATGCTGCTGGCCTTCGATCGCAGAGATTGGCTCTCCTTGGAAGAATTGACGGCCAAAGCGACCTTGTCTGTGACTCATACAAAATCCTCCAGACCGATCAGGCATCTCATCACGGAAGCGCTGGCCAGCGGCTGGCTGTTTCGTGGCGTCAGCCGCAACACGCAGGATCTCTTCCGTATTCCCCGTGATTTGAATGATGAAGTGATTTCCCAAATTCGTCGTGAGTACGGCCGGCACCTGGAAACGCTTCGCCTACCTCCGATGGTTTATCGGGATGAAGGGGATAGCCTTTTGTCAGACATCCTGTTGTTTTTAAACTATATTCACCGCACGGAAGTGCGGCTCACCGCCGAAAAGGTGATTTATAAGCGGCATCTGCAACAGATGTTGACGCAAATGTCCGTCCGGGAAGAGATCCCTGCCCAAAGCGGCTGGCGATTTGGCTATGGCTTCCACTTCCGATACTATCCTGACCGCTTTTCCCTCATTCATGATGTGTGTTTGATATTGCATCTGATCAAAGAGGAACGTGAATTTGTCGAACTGACGGAGAAGGGCAAGCTTTATCTTGCCTCTCCCCAACTTTTGAGCCTCGTCCCGGTATACAGGACATGGATCCGGATCTATAAACATCCGATCCCGCTTCTGCCCATCCTTACAAACCTCGTGGGGTTGTTATGCGACGGCCAATGGGTGAGCCTTTCTTCCTTGTTTGCTGTCATGCGTCCTTGGATCGCTCCTTTTTATTACGACTCCCCGGAACAAGTTTTTGAACAACGGATCATCAAAATGATGGTCCACATGGGAATGCTGCAGATGGCAACCTTACCTGAAGGGGCGGCCATCCGTCTGAGCGAAGTTGGAAAGAGGCTGCTCGAACAGGTGAGGAGTTTTGAGGCAACGCCGATCCCGACGCATGCCGCTCCCGATTAAGCCAACGGGTCCTTGTCTGCCGGTGTGCATGTTTGCGGTGCGTATGTTTGAAGTTTGCCCGATTTTCCTTTATCTTGTTCTCGGGAACCAGTCTCAGACGCTGGCAACCCGTTTTTTTATGGCGACAGGAGGAGGCCGGAAATATGGATTATTATGAACTGAAACAGGAGACGTACAAAGAACATGCCGAGTACCTGGATACGCTGCTGGCGCCTTTGCATTGGGTGGATGTTTCGCAGGAATTTCGGCAAATCCAGGAGCAGTCAGTACAACTGTTGGAATTCTGTCAAAAAGTTGAACAGCCCCTGACGGGCAGGGTGATTCTGTTGCCGGAGTTTTGGGTGACAAAAGAAGACTGGGAAAACCAACTTGATCAATGGAGCAGGATGCTGCTCAAAGAGCCGTTCCGTTACCTGGTATTCGTTGGCGCTGGATTGGGGAAGAATGAGCGGGAGCCTCTCCGCCGGTTCCGTCCGGATGCCGAGGTCTACCTTGTCGATCTGGCCCAACCGCTGGCGCCTGCGGATGTCTATCAGTTTCTGATCCGCACCTGGTCCCAGGCAAGGTGAGGGCCAACCGGCGGGCGGGAATGGAGCGCATGCATAACTGGAAGGTTCCATGCTCACCTTAAATATGAACCACATTTGTCATAACTTGACACCCTACATGCAAGGGGCTATGATGGATTATGTCCTAGTACATATGTGGTAGTTCGGCCAGCCATTTCAAAGAAGAGGGGGTTAGGCAATGAGCGACAGGAAACGGATCTCGAGGCGAACCTTCCTGATGTACTCCCTGATGGGGACAGGAGGATTCTTGGCAGCAACCATCCTCACCCCACTGGTTCGTTTTGCCATCGATCCCGCCTTAAAAGCCAAGGACGATTCCGATTGGGTTCCAGTTGGAGACATCAGTGAATTCGGACCGGAACCGAAAAAGAAAGACTTTAAGGTGAAACAGGTCGACGGCTGGTACAAATCGGAAGTTGTGCTGTCCGCGTGGATTATGGTGGAAAACGGGAAAGTCCTCGCGCTTTCTCCTGTTTGCAAGCACCTGGGCTGCACGGTCAACTGGAACGGTTCACCCGACAGGCCGAATCATTATTTTTGCCCATGTCACTTCGGCTTTTACGAAAAGAGCGGGAAGAACGTTCCCGGAACGCCGCCACCAGCCCCGCTGGATGAGTACGAAACGAAGGTGGAGGGCGGGAAACTGTACCTTGGAAAAATCATACCGAACCGCCTGGTCAGGGGGTGATAAACCGTGATACAACGATTGTATGACTGGATGGACGAGCGGCTTGACATCACTCCAATTTGGCGGGACCTGGCCGACCATGAGGTTCCGGAGCATGTCAACCCGGCTCACCATTTTTCGGCTTTTGTCTATTGTTTCGGAGGGTTGACCTTTTTTGTTGTGATGATCATGATCCTCTCTGGTATGTTCCTGGCCATGTATTATGTGCCGGATATCGTCAATGCGCATGCTAGCGTGGACTACTTGCAACATCAGGTGGCCTTCGGTCAAATCGTTCGCGGGATGCACCACTGGGGAGCCAGTGTGGTCATCGTCATGTTGCTGCTGCACACGTTGCGCGTATTTTTCACCGGTTCCTACAAAAAACCCAGAGAAATGAACTGGGTCGTCGGCGTCCTGATTTTCTTCGTGATGCTGGGTTTGGGCTTTACCGGTTACCTGTTGCCTTGGGACAACAAGGCTTACTTTGCGACCAAAGTCGGGGTGGAGATTGCCGGCAGCGTGCCTTTCTTGGGCGGGTTCATTAAAACGTTGCTGACCGGTGGAAATATCGTCGGCGCCGTCACGTTGACGCGCTTCTTCGCGATTCACGTATTCTTCCTGCCTGCCGCTTTGTTGCTCTTGCTGGGAGCCCACTTTGTGCTGATCCGCCGACAAGGAATTTCCGGGCCGCTATGATGGCACATTCATGCCCGCTTTGGAGTCCATGGAGATAAGGGGGGGAACTGATGGCACGAGAACCAAAAGAGATTGTCTATGTCGGAGATTCTCGTGTTCGTGCGGAGCGCCGGCCGAACATTCCGCGCGATTACGATGAATATCCGGGCAAGACGGAAGCCTTCATGCCAGACTTCTTGCTCAAAGAATGGATGGTGGCTGCCGTTTTTCTGGTGGGCTTCATGTTGTTGGTGATTTTACACCCTGCCCCATTGGAAGAAGTGGCCGATCCGACCAATACGGCCTACACGCCTTTGCCTGACTGGTATTTCCTGTTTCTCTACCAGTTGCTGAAATATCCATTCGCCTCAGGGCCTTTTGTGGTTGTCGGTACGGTCATCATCCCGGGGATTGCATTTGGCGCCTTGCTTTTGGCGCCCTGGCTGGATCGCAGCCCGCATCGCCGCGCCTTGAAACGGCCCATTGCCAGTGGCGTCATGCTGCTGTCGCTGGCCGCCATCATCTATCTGACATGGGCTGCAGTGGCTCAGCATGAGGCCATGGAGGCTGCGTCAGGGAAAACGGGAAGCGGCACGCCGATGGAAAAGGCCAAAGTCGAACTCGTGGAGCCGGACAGTGAAGGGGCGCAGATTTTCGCCTCCCAGTCCTCATGTACCGGCTGTCATGGAGCCAACTTGCAAGGTGGCATGGGTCCGTCGCTGCTGGGTGTCGGTGATCGCTTGAGCGCAGAAGAGATTGCCGATGTGATCAAGAACGGGCGGGGAGCAATGCCTCCCGGCGCCTTTACCGGCTCTGATGCGGAGTTGAACACGTTGGTGGAATGGCTTGCAAAACAGAAGGCCAATCCTGAGGCAAAAGAAGAAAAATAAGCTGGAATCGAAGTTGGAAACATCAACGATGGAGCATGAACGAATGGAAGCATTGCGAAGAACTGGCCCTCCAGGCCAGTTTTTCTTTTAGGGAGAGAGTGGTTGATGAACGCTTGGAATTGGTTGGCACAGGCCGTCTTTCGCCGTCCCTTTTTGCATATCCTGTTCGTCATCAATCTTCTAGGCACCGTCTACGGTTATTACTGGTACCGGTATCAGTACGCAGAAACGCCTTTTTACTACTTGCCGTTTGTCCCGGACAGTCCGACAGCCAGCCTGTTTTTTACAACGGTATTGATTTTGTTCATCATGGGCAGGCGCAATCCCTACCTGGAGGCGTTTGCCGCGGTGACCCTGTTCAAATACGGGATATGGGCCGTCGCGGCCATATTTGCCGGCGCCTGGCTGGTGCAGCCGTCTGTCAGGGCGATGTTGTTGTTCGAGACCATTCCGGCGGCCAATTGGATGCTTGTCTTCTCACATGCCGGGATGGCCTTGGAAGCCCTGCTGTTCACGCGTTACTATACTTTCGGGTACCGGCACCTGCTGGTGGTTTCGATTTGGATTTTTGCCAATGATTTCATGGACTACGTCTTTGACCTTCATCCATGGGTTCACCCTTCCCTGGATCCCTTTATGGCGCAGCTGGGTTTTTTTACGCTGTGGTTAAGTGTGCTCAGCTTGACCGTCTTTTCTCTAACCGTCGACAGGCGTCAACTGCGGAGCATGCGGTAAAGTTGTCCCCGCTTGGCATGGCATAAACTTGTCCTTCCTTCATAGAGATGTATGGAGGGGGGAAGGCCATGATGAAGAAGATGCGGCACTATGTCCTGTGCGGATTGTTTGCTTTCTCATGTATCGTCCTGCCTGCGTGTGCGGCGTTGCCCGGCATTGTGCCATCCCCGCCACAGGCAGATGGCGCCGTCCATGAACAACAATTTCTCGAAAAAACCCACCAGCTGCAGTCACTCCTGGAAAAGGACCGTTTTCTTGAGGCAAGACAACTGCTCATGCAACTGAATCAAATGTTTACACAACTGCCGTTTGACCGGAAAACAACCGTTGAGGGAATACAGGCCCTTTCCGATACCATGATTCAACTGAAGCATCTTTTGGCCGACGTTCAGTTGCAACCGGAAAAAATCCGGAAAACGGCGCGTCAACTCACCATTGCGGCGGATGCGTTGGTCCATTCCGGACAGTCCTCAAAGCAAGTTTTGTGGAAAGAACATGCCCGCCAGATGTTGTCGCTGGTGCAAACGATGCGCGAGCAGCATCCCGACAGACAATCTTTTCAACAGTTGCAGGAGCGTTATACCGACATCCGTCCCGCCTTGCTGGTCAGTCAACCTCCGGAACTGGTTGCGCAACTGGATGCGCTTTTCGCACGCATGAAACAGCTGTATCTCCAAAACGCACCAGCGCCTCAGGAGCTGTCGATGGTTCTCACGCAATGGGAAGATCTTTTCAAACAAGCCTACACCGGCAAAGACAGGCCCACCTTTGCCGAGGTCATGAAAACCCCCTTGAATCAGTTGATCCTGGGCTTATCCTCCTTTGTCATCTTATCCTTGGCCTATGCCGCGTGGTGCTACCGCGCTTTTCAGGACACATAAAACCGGCCAAACCTGCCTCCCTTTTTCATTGATGCTGCTCTTCCCGGTAAAAACCTTCACCCAGGACATTGCTGGCATCACTGATCACGACAAAAGCGTGCGGGTCCACTTGACGGACGATCCCTTTCAAACGATTCAGTTCTGGACGGGAGACGACCACATAAATCACCTCTTTCTCTTCCTTCGTAAAACCCCCTTTGCCTTTCAACAACGTGGTTCCTCGATCCATTTGCTCCACGATCAGGCGGCTGATTTCCTGGGCACGCTCAGAAATGATGATGGCCGCCTTGGCCGCATACATTCCTTCCTGGACGACGTCAATCACTCTTGCTGCCAGAAATACCAGAATGAGCGTGTACATCGCCTTTTCCCGGCCAAGATAGATGGACGAAGCGCCGATGACGAACAAATCAAAGGTAAACATCGTCCGGCCGATACTCCAACCGAGATACTTATGTGCCAATCTGGCCAGGATGTCGACACCGCCCGTTGTCCCTCCAAAGCGGAAAATTATCCCCAAACCCAGGCCGATCGTCACCCCGGCGTACAGAGAAGCCAGCAACAAATCTCCCTCGATCGGGGAACCCATGTCTTCAAACAGCCATAAAAAAAAGGAAAAGCAAATGGTTCCCCAAATGGTGTATCCCATCGCTCGTCTTCCCAGGTAGATCCAGCCGACCAAAAAAAGAGGGAGGTTCAGCAACAGGGATGTGATTCCGGGTGACCAGTTAAAAAGATACTTCAGCAGGATCGCCACGCCGGTAAATCCGCCTTCGCCCAATTCATTGGCAATCGTAAAATAATTTACCCCAAAACCGGCGATGGCCCCTCCGACCGCGATGGCCAGTACATTTTTGACGGACAAGATATCCCTCCTCGGTGACTGTATCTCATTGCATCTTTCCCTAAAATCCTTTACCATGGACAATGAAATGAATGGAGAAGCCTCAGGACGACGTGAAAGGAGAATCAGCATGTCAGGGATACGGGTGGCGGTGGCCGGAGCAAAAGGCCGGATGGGGCAGGAAGTGGTGAAGATGGTGCTGAATGATCCCGAACTGTCGTTGGTTGCAGCCATCGATTCCAAGCTGGACGGGGTTCCTGTCTCTGAAGTTCTCGGTCTGGAAACACCCGTTTTGTTTTATCGTTCACTGTCCTATGCGCTGGATGCGACCAAACCGGACGTGTTGGTCGACTTTACCGTTCCGGATACGGTCAAGGCCAACGCGGAGGTCGCCATTGACTCCGGCGTGCGCCCGGTGATCGGCACCACCGGTTTGCAGCTTGAGGAGATCGAACAATTGGACAGCCGCTGCCGGCAACAAGGGATCGGCGGGGTCGTCGCGCCTAATTTCGCCATTGGCGCTGTGTTGATGATGCATTTTGCCGCATTGGCCGCAAAATATTTTCCGCACGTGGAGATTATTGAATATCATCATGATCAAAAGCTGGACGCGCCCTCCGGGACTTCTTTGAAAACAGCCGAACTCATTTCAATGGCCCGCAAGGAAATGAGGCAAGGGCATCCTCAGGAGGAAGAACGGCTGGACGGCGTGCGAGGCGGGTATTATCACGGGTTTCGGATTCATAGCGTGCGTCTGCCCGGTTTGGTCGCGCACCAGGAAGTCCTCTTCGGCGCACCGGGTCAGACGCTGAGCATTCGGCACGATTCGATGAATCGGGAATCGTTCATGCCAGGGGTGAATCTGGCGATTAAAAAAGTGATGACGCTTCAAGGGATGGTTTACGGACTGGAACACCTGCTGGAACTGGACTAAGCGGCTAAAAGCGCAATGGCGCCTTCATGCGCTTCATGTGCTGAATCAGCTTCGACAAGATGACGGCGCAAGTGGCCAGATAACGCATTTTCATCCCTCCTGAACGAATGTCGCGCGTGTTTCGCCGGTAAAGCATCTCAAGTATCATTATATCCCTTCATCGCACAATTGGAACATCAAAGGCGCTTCGAAGCAAACGTTCGGCGGAAGAAAAAGGTTGATTAAAGGAAATGTGGCAACCGATGGAGCAACGGGGTGAACATGTGCCGCAAACCGATCGCAAGCGGGAAAAAGCGCACCAAATCATGGCGCGTTTGCAGGAGGCCGGGTTCCAGGCTTATCTTGTGGGCGGTTGCCTTCGTGACCTCTTGCTCGGACGGCCCGTCCACGATTACGATATCGCGACCGACGCCCGGCCGGAAGAGGTGATGCGGTTATTCCCGTCGGCGGTTCCGACTGGCCTGCAGCACGGGACGGTAACCGTCATCATCGAACACGAACCTTATGAAGTCACCACCTTCCGCAAAGAAGTGGGCTATCACCGCCATCGTTGGCCCGAGGTGGTCTACGTCAATCAACTGCATACGGATCTTGCACGGCGTGACTTTACCATCAATGCGATGGCCTTGTCCCGTCAAGGCGACTGGATTGATCCTTTCGGCGGGCGACAGGATCTGGAAAATCGGACGATCCGCGCGGTGGGAGATCCCGCCCGGCGTTTTGAAGAGGATGCCCTGCGGATGTTGCGAGCCATCCGGTTTGCCGCTGAATTAGGCTTTCGGATTGAGCCCCTGACCTGGAAGGCGATTCGCACTCACGCCCATCTGCTGAGGGAGATATCGGTCGAGCGGATCCAACAAGAGGTGCAGCGAATCCTGGCATCCCCGCATCCGGATAACGGCTTGTTCCTGTTACAGGAAGGCGGGTTGAAGGGATATATCCAACCATTGTGTCAACTGGGGCCCTGGACGATGGAGGAGCTGGCGCCGCTGCCTCGCCTGGCGCCGCTTGCAAGCAGGTGGGCCTACCTGTTTTTGCTCCACAGCCGGCGCCCAGACGTTGACGCGAACCCTGAACAGTTTGCCCGCAGCGGCTTGCGTGCCCTGCGCTGTTCCCGCAAGCTGATTCAGGAGGTCCAAGGGGCCATTCGGCTGGTTCGGGCGCGGGAACGGGGAGAATCCATTCACCGTTTGTTGCTCTATCATGAAGACCAACGCGTGAAAGAGGCCATCTGCCTGTACGGTGCGGTGAAGGGAATACCGCCGCAGGTATTGGAACGACAAGTGGCCGACGTCGATGTTGCGGCCTCTCAACTCGTGATCCGGGATCCGCGGCAGATGCAGGTTAATGGCGATGATCTGAGGCATGTCATCCAGGCGGCGCCGGGTCCCTGGATTCACAAACTGCTGCAACGGCTGTATGAGGAAGTGGCGTTGGGAGAGCTCCCAAATGACAAACAAACCATCCTGGCGCGAGCAACCAGACTGTATGACCGTTGCCGTTCCGAAGTTTGATGGAAGTTTGATGGAGGCCAAACGTGAAAAAGGAACTGCTGCAGTACTTCTATCAGGAACCATCGCAATTTTTTTCTGGCGAAAAATTGAGCCGCCGTTTTCACTGCACCCGGGCAACCATCTGGAAAACCATTGAAGAACTTCGAAAAGAAGGTTACCAGATTGAAGCGGTTCCCAATCGGGGTTATCGGCTCCTCTCCACTCCCGACAGGCTCTATCCGCATGAAATTCAGGCCAGGTTGACGACCGCCTGGGCCGGCCGGCACATCCAGTATCATTCCCGCATTCCCTCCACGCAACTAAAAGCGCACGAAATGGCCAAGGGAGGGGCAGAGGAAGGCACGTTGGTCATTGCAGAGGAGCAGACCGGCGGCAAGGGCCGCCTTGGCCGTCCGTGGCATTCGCCAGAAGGAACCGGCATCTGGATGAGCCTGATTCTGCGGCCAAAATTGCCGTTGGAACAATTGCCCAGAATCACCCTGGTAACCGCCGTGGCGATCGTGGACGCCATTCGGCACGAACTCCGGCGCCATGCGCACCCCTTGCCGCCAGAGACAATCCGGATCAAATGGCCCAATGACGTTTATGTGGTCCTAAACCCAAAAGAGCGCAAAAAAGTTTGCGGCATTCTCACGGAAGTCAACGCTGAGATTGACCGCGTCAATTACTGTATCCTCGGGATCGGAATCAACGTCAACCAAAAAGCACAAGACTTTCCAGAGGAGCTGCGCCACAAGGCCACTTCCCTGGCTTTGTCCAGTGGCGCGCCCTGGAACCGGGTCAAGCTTGTGACAGCCTTTCTCGCCCGTTTTGAAACATTGTACGAAACCTTTCAGCAGCATGGTTTTCAGGCGATCAAAAGCCTCTGGGAAGAGCGGGCCTTTCCTATCGGTACGCCCATCCAGGTGCATATCCAAGACCAATTGGTTTCCGGAACCTATCAAGGGATTACAGAACAGGGCGCATTGCTTTTTGGCCATCCGAACGGGCAGTTGGAGATGATCCATTCCGGTGATGTTCTGGTGTGACATGGGTTGGCCTGGACGCCAAGTTGTGAAAAAATCGTGACAATACGCCGTTTATCATGATATAATCCTCTTATGGGAAGATGGTATCGCTTGCGAACCATACTTCGCCGGGAATCATCAGGTTTCCTTTTTCCTTATTCAGATTTAAGAGCGTGAAAAGTTCAAAAAGGACATTCTGCTCTGAGCCGTAAGGACCGAGACAGAGGACTGAGGATCGATGCGAAGAATGCCACGCCCTCCATCTCGGAGGGCTTTTTGCTTGCGCGGTTCAGGGAGAAGATGGGAGGTTCCAATGAAGCAAAAAATCACGCTGACCGATCTGCAGAAGAAAAAACAGGAACGGACCCCGATCGTCATGGTGACCGCCTACGATTACCCGAGCGCCAGGCTGGCCGATGAAGCCGGCGTCGACATGATCCTGGTCGGGGATTCGCTGGGCATGGTCGTGCTCGGTTACGAGTCGACTGTGCCCGTCACACTGGAAGACATGCTGCATCATACGAAAGCGGTAACACGAGGCGCCAAACAGGCGTTTGTCGTCGCTGATCTGCCCTTTCTGACAGCTCACTTGGGCGTTGAGCCGACGCTCAAGGCTGCGGGACGGCTGATGCAAGAGGGATTGGCGCAAGGCGTCAAGATGGAAGGCGGAAAGGAGATTCTCCCGCAAGTGCGCGCCTGTGTCCAGGCCGGCATCCCTGTTGTCGGGCACCTCGGGTTGCTTCCGCAGTCCATTCACCAAATCGGGGGATATCGCGTGCAAGGGAAGGAGCTGGCATCTGCCGAAAAACTGCTTGAAGATGCCAAGGCCCTGGAAGAGGCAGGTGTGTTCGCCCTCGTCTTGGAGTGTGTGCCTGGACCGCTTGCTTCCTTGGTTTCCGAGACCCTGTCCATCCCCACCATCGGCATCGGCGCAGGCGTGGGATGCGACGGGCAAGTTCTGGTGTTTCATGACCTGCTCCAGTACGCCTCAGGCCTTACGCCGAAATTCGTTAAAGCGTATGCAGAGGTTGGCGCGACGATTCGCAACGCCATCGCCAGCTATGCACAGGAAGTCAGAGAGAGGAAATTTCCCGGGCCTGAACACACCTTTTCAATGGATGAAAGCGTCCTTCGCCAACTGCGTCATCGAAGGAGTGAGATTAGGTCATGAGCGCGAGAAGGCCGATGGAAGTCATCACAACGATTGAAGCCCTTCGCTCCCGTCTCGCCCAGGAGAGGCAGGCCGGAAAACAAATCGGTCTGGTTCCGACGATGGGATACCTCCATGCAGGGCATCTCAGTCTGATCCGCAAAGCCAGGGAAGAATGCGACTGTGTGGTCATGAGCCTGTTTGTCAACCCGCTGCAGTTCGGCGAAAACGAGGATTTTGACCGGTATCCGCGTGATTTTGAACGGGATCGAACGATGGCGGAGGAAGCCGGGGTGGATCTGCTGTTTTATCCCTCCGTCGAAGAGATGTATCCTCGCCGCATCTTGACCACGGTCCATGTTGCCGGGCTGACGGAGCGGTTGTGCGGCCGCTCGCGCCCGGGTCACTTTGATGGTGTCGCCACTGTAGTCAGCAAGCTGTTTCACATTGTCTGCCCTGACCGGGCGTACTTTGGCCAAAAAGATGCGCAACAGCTGGCGGTCATTGAGCGCATGGTAGAGGATCTGAACATCCCCGTCAAGGTGGTCGGTTGTCCCATCATCCGGGAGCCGGATGGCCTGGCCATGAGTTCGCGCAATGTCTATCTCACCCCTGAAGAGCGGAAAGCCGCTCCCACACTCTACCAGGCGCTGCAGGAAGGGGAAAGGTTGATCCGCGGCGGCGAACGCAACCCCAATGTGGTTCTGCAGACGGTGCGGCAGCAGATTGAGCGGGCGAAAGTTTTCCGGCTGGATTACCTGGAACTGCTCAGTTACCCGGACCTGGAGCCGCTGGATGCGATCGGCGGCAAGGTGATTTTGGCTGTCGCCGCCTGGCTGGGTCGAACACGGCTGATTGACAACACGATCATCGAAATCTAAAAAACTGAAATCATGCATGGCAACAACGTTCGAAGACCACGTGGATGGGAGGAGACGGACCAGATGTTTCGCGAGATGATGAAAAGCAAGCTCCACCGGGCCACCGTGACAGAAGCGAATCTGCACTATGTCGGCAGCATCACCATCGACCAGGAATTGATGGAGGCTGTCGACCTGCTGCCGAATGAAAAAGTGCAGGTCGTCAACAACAATAATGGCGCCCGCCTGGAGACATACGTCATTCCCGGAGAACGGGGAAGCGGGGTGATCTGCCTGAACGGCGCAGCGGCCAGGCTGGTGCAGCCCGGAGATACCGTGATTATTATTGCCTACGCCTGGATGAGCGATGAAGAAGCCAAGAGGCACGTCCCCAAGGTGGCGATCATCGGCGAAGGCAACCGCATCCAAGAAATCATCCATGAAGAAAAACATGGGGAAATCCTTTAAGGATCCGGCAGATCCTGCAATGGATAATCTCCGGCCAAGAGGAGACAATGAAGATACCAATTTTAAAGGTGGTCTTCAGGAATGGACGTGCCAATATTCAGCCTTTACGACGCGTTGCACCGCAAATTGGACGCAATCGAAGCCTCCTGGCCGCTGCAGCCAGACCGTCTGGCCTGGATTCATGAAATTCATCGCATGATTTATTCCGAATGGCTGGACATGGAGAAACGGCTGGAACAGTTGGCTCTTTTTCAGAAGTACCATGAGGAAAGCCGGAAGCATTTTGAAAAAGTCATCGGTTTTTTTGATCTGGGGATGTACCAAGAAGCCAAAGAACGGCTGGAAGAGATCCTGCGGCACGTTCCCGACGCCATCCTCGTTCGTCTCCTCTTAGCCGCAGTCTGTTATGAAACAGGCGATTACCAAAGAGCCGCCCATCATTTGACGCTGCTTTTGCCTGTCGTCAATTATGCGCCAGTCATCCATTTTGCCCAACACCTTGCGGGTTGCGTGAAGGCAAAATTGGGGCAGTGGGAAGAGGCCAAAGAACAATTCGAACAACTTTACCAAGCGGATCCGTCAAGGGAGGAAACCATTTTCAATCTGGCCTTGTGCTATCATCACCTGGGCATGCACAAGGAGTCAGGTTACCTGCTTCGCAATCTCATCGCGCTGAATCCATCCGATCCCCAGTTGAAGCGATTGTGTGAGCACATTGAACGGAACGGTCAATAACCAGGATAATGAAGTGTCCGTCATGACCAAGTAGCCATTGGTCATCTTTTTTTCTTCATCGCACCATGTTTTCCGCCGTCGGAGGCCGGATGGATGGCATCCCTGAAGATGGCAACATGCGAGGGCATCCAGATGGACATCATGATCATTAAAGATGTCTCATCGAGAATGGGAGGAACGCCCATGCATACGATGTGGAAAGGGGCCATCAGCTTCGGCATGGTCAACATCCCGATACGGATGTTCGCGGCAACAGAAGAAAAGGATATTCACTTCAAAACGCTGCATCAACCCTGTCATACTCCCATCCGTTACCAGCGCCATTGCCCTACCTGCGAACGACCCGTACCGCCGGAAGAACTGATCAAAGGATATGAATTCCAGCCGGGGCAGTATGTCTTGATTCATGATGAGGAAATAAAAAATTTATCCCCTGAACGGAATAAAAACATTGAGATCATGGACTTTGTCCATTTGCAGGAAATCGACCCCATCTATTTTGTCAAAAGTTATTACCTTTCTCCCCAGGAAACAGGCGGCAAAGCATATGCACTTCTCCGTACGGCGATGGAACAGACGGGAAAAATCGCCATAGCCAAGGTGATTTTGCGAAACAAAAGTTCTTTAGCGGCCCTGCGTGTCTATCGGAACATCTTGGTGATGGAAACCATTTTATATCCGGATGAGGTACGTCCAGTTGAACAGGTGCCGGGAGTACCCCAACAGGAAAATCTGCAAGAAAAAGAACTGCAATTGGCGGTCCAGTTGGTGGAGCAGTTGACCACACCCTTTGAGCCTGAAAAGTATATAGACGACTATCGTCATGCCCTGTTGGAATTAATCGAGAAGAAACGGGACGGAATCGATGTGCAGGCGCCGCCGCCGGCCGCGGCCGCCGGACAAGTCATCGATCTGATGGAGGCATTGAAAGCCAGCCTGGAATCTGCCGGCAACGCCGGCAAAAAGAAGCGGGGGAAGGAGAGCGGAAAGAGACGAAAAGAAAAGGAACCGGCGGTGACACATTAGCGGATCATTTTTTAATCCGCAGGATCACGGGCGAACGGAGAAGATGAGATTCCGTCCAAGATTGAAACCGGATAGTTGCACGCAGTTCGGGTTTCAGCCAGATGACATCTCGAGGCGTATGGGGGAGCGCAGCGAAAGGAGAATCTTTCTGTTGCAGCCTGGGGATTTCCTTCTGAATCAAATGCCAATCCGCTTGGCGCAGTCCGCTGGACGCCTGGCCGATAAAGCGCAGCCCTCCTTTGCCATTTGCCGCGCCAAGGTACAAGGAACGGATCATTCCCTGCTCTTTCAGCTCCAGTCCGCCAATCACCGCTTCTATCTCTTGCCAGTGTTTGATTTTGAACCATGCCCGATGCCGCTTCCCGGGCAGGTACTGGCTGTCGATCCGTTTGGCGACGATGCCTTCCAAACCCCATTGCTTCGTCGCCTGGTACAACCCCAGGCCATCCGCAAAACTTTCCACGATCTGCACGTGCTCAGAGGGCAGCAGGGCCTGTTCAAGCAATTCCTGCCGGCGACTCCATGGCAGATGGCACACATCCCTTTCCCCCAGTTTCATCAAATCAAACGCCATCAAGACGGCCGGGTCGGTTTTTTGCGCCTTCTCAATGCGATCGGGCTTGCGGATCCGGATTCGTCTCACCACGCGGGAAAAGCTTGGGCGGTTGTCCTCATCCGGCACGATGAGCTCCCCGTCCAGGATGAAATCTCCGGCTTGCTTCAGCCGCAAACCCTGTAATTCCGGGAAATGGGAAGTGATTTCACCGCCTTTGCGCAGAAAAACGCGAAGGATGTGGTTGTCACGGATGACGATGGCCCTGATCCCGTCCCATTTCACCTGATACCGAAACCGGGCATCTTGAAAAGGTTCTTCCATCAAAATGGGTTCCATCGGCAAAAACGGCAAAGTCATATTCCTCACCTGCCGCTATCTTGCGCATTTATTCTCATCATAATACCTCTTGTTCATTCACCGATCGCCATGTAAGCGGAGGAGGCAGTCGATGATCACGGATGCCGCTTCAAGATGGGTTGAAATCAACGGGCGGGTAATTCGGATAACACACCCGGACAAAGTCCTCTGGCCGGACATCGGATTGACGAAGTGGGATTACATCCTGCATCTGACAAGGCTGGCCCCGCATCTGATTCGCCATGCCCGGAATCGCCTCTTGACCACCATTCGTTTTCCTGAAGGGCTAGGCGGATCCTCTTTTTACCAGAAAAATATCCCTTCCTATGCTCCGGAATGGGTGGATCGGACCGTTTGGAAAAACACCCGCCATATCCTGTTGAACCGCCCTGAAACCCTGGTCTGGCTGGCCAACCAGTCATGTCTGGAATTTCACGTTTCTTTTTCTTTTTGTCACGAAGACCGGTTGCATGCGTTGGTCTTTGATCTGGATCCGAATCAATGCGAATTTTCCCGCGTGGCCGAGGCCGCCTTGATTATTCGTGAAGAACTTCAGTCACTGGCACTCAAGAGCTATGTCAAAACCTCCGGTGCTACCGGCTTGCAGCTTTTTATTCCGATCGCTCCCTGCCCCTATGAAGAGGCAAGGAAGGTCAATCGCTTCTTTGCGGAATACTTTCAGTCGAAATATCCGCAGCTGTTTACTCTGGAACGCATGGTCAGAAAGAGAGGGAAACAGGTGTATTTTGACTATTTGCAGATGTGGCGCGGAAAATCGCTCATCTGTGCCTATTCGCCGCGGGCCCGGCCAGGCGCTCCCGTTTCCGCGCCGCTCAACTGGCCGGAATTGGACAAGGGCATCGATCCGGAACAATTTCACCTCAATAATATCCACGACCGCCTTGAAAAAATGGGCGATCTGTTCCTTCCTCTGACGAGCGAAGCAACCCAGTCGATCACGCCAATCCTGGACCTCCTCAAGGTCCGTTCTTGACGATCGATGAGGCATTTGTTTAAATGGATGTATTATTATGGATGTATTTTTTTGGAGAGAGACGGATGAGATTATGAAACAGCTTTTTTGCGGCGCAACGATCATCACAGGTACCGGTGAGACGATCGAAAATGGCTGGCTGATCATCGAGGACGGAAAGATCAGCTACGTCGGAAACCCGCGCCCAGAGGATGAGCAGGTGCCGTTTGACGAGATTCATGACATGAAGGGGAAGCTCATCCTCCCAGGCTTCATCAATACCCATACCCATGCGGCCATGTCACTGCTGCGTGGATATGCTGACGATCTGCCATTGCAACAGTGGCTGAAAGAAAAAATGTGGCCGATTGAGGCGCAATTTACAAACCGGGAAGTGTATTGGGGCAGCGCCCTGGCGATTCTTGAAATGATCAAAAGCGGGACCACCTGTTTTGCGGACATGTACGATCACATGGACCAGGTGGCCTGTGTCGTAGAGGAGTCGGGTATCCGGGCCAGTCTTGCCCGGGGTGTGATCGGTTATGGGGAACCGGAAGTGGTGAAAGGAAAAATCAAGGAGATGGAACATTTTGCACGCAGTTACCAAGGGGCGGCAGACGGCCGGATCACGACAATGGTCAGCCCGCACGCCATTTACACCTGTCCGCTCCCCGTGATCGAACAGATCATCGAGATCTCTGCACAGCTTTCCCTGCCGATCCACACCCACCTGTCGGAAACCAAGAAAGAGGTTGAGGATTGCTTGGCACAGTACGGCAAGTCGCCGGTGTTCCTCATGCATGAACTTGGATTGTTCGAACGGCCGACGCTGGCGGCGCATGTCGTTCACGTGACGGCGGAGGAACTGGATATCCTGGCCGAATGCCAGGTTTCGATCTCCCACAATCCGGGCAGCAACCTGAAGCTGGCGAGCGGGATCGCGCCGGTTCCGGAAATGATCAGGCGAGGCATCACCGTTTCCCTGGGTACCGACAGTGCGGCCAGCAACAATAACCTTGATCTTTTCGAAGAAATGCGTTTGGCCAGCCTGATCCATAAGGGAAACACGCTGGATCCCCTGGCCGTTCCTGCACAAACAGCCTTGGCCATGGCAACCAGGGAAGGGGCGAGAAGCCTTGGGCTTGAGCAGAAGATCGGCACGCTGGAAGCCGGAAAAGAGGCGGATTTTATCGTCGTCTCCGTTTCGGAACCGCACATGCACCCCTTTTATGATCCCATCTCTCATTTGGTATACAGCGCGCGGGCAGAAGATGTCAGCGATGTCTATGTTCAGGGCAAGCCGCTCATGAAGGGACGCCAGATGCTTACTTTGGATGAGGAACGGATTCTCCATGAAGTGAAAAAGATCGTTCAGCGATGGTGAGCGTTTTTAAAAAAATCAAGCGAAAAAAATCAGGCCTGCACGGGGCAGGCAAAAGCGGGGATAGAGGGGAAGTTTCTATTCTGCGCCCAGCTGATGAAGCAACTGCAGCAGGCTTTGACGGTAGCGCATCGACCGAAGTTCGGACTCAATATCCACCTTGATTCCCTCATCAGGGTTTTCTGTTTCAGGAATGACGGCATGCATCACTTCAGGATTCGGGAAATGGTGTGCGTTATCCAATCTACACCTCCTGCTCCTGAGTCCATTTTTATTATGCGGGTTTCCCGAAGCCTTATGAGTAACAGAATGATGCAATCAGACCAGATCGCTTTGCACAAAGACGCCTGTGCCGAAAGGTGAGAAGCATGAAAAAGGCCTTCCTGATCCTGACGGTCTTGCTGAGTTTGTTTATCGGAACAGGACTGACCGTACTCTTGAAAGGGCTTTATCAGATCCGTGAAAAACAGGAGCAAATTATTCAGGAGGTCACCAGGAACCAATGGCTGAAATCCGTTTCTGAAGTGTCGTTTTTCGCTGGAGAAAAGGCCTATCATGTCGCCAGGGGGCTTGATGCGCAAGGGATCGAAAAATGGATCTGGTACGACGGGGAGGAAATGTACGAAACCCCTGTGGAAGGCCTGATTCCATCTGAGAAAGCGGTGGAAAAGGTACGGCAGCTTTATCCCCAGATGCGGCTCTTGCGAATCACTCCCGGGCTTTTCAAGCAGCGTCCCGTCTGGGTCGCCCTCCTGAAGGAGACAGGCCGCACGCAAGGATATGTCTATCTGTACATGCAAATGACCGATGGAGCGGTGGTCCGAGAGCTGAAGCTCCGTTAACAGGTTTTGTCGTTTTCATTACCCGCGTGGACATGGTATACTGATACCAGTCTTGCCGTTAGGCTGATGACACGCACGATAGCCAACTTGACAGTGACAAACAATGGCAAAGGAATGGAATATGTGTGAAACTGCGGCTTAGCCTCATCCTTGCGTCATTTGTTTCCACCCTGGTGCTGCTTTTTGCGGTTTGGTTCGTGTATGTGACCTGGTTCGTTGAACGGCCAGTGGAAAATAAACTGGCGACGATCAAGGGAGTAGGCGAAGTCCACCTTGAAACGTCACGAGAACAGGTACGTGTCGAGCTTGCGTTGACTGAAGATGCCGAACTCAAATCGGTCCATGAGACGGCTTTGGCCATTCTCAAGCCAATCGCCAAAAAACGCCAACTAACGATCCAGTTTCGTGATCATCCCAGCCAACCGATGCAGGAAGCATGGCAAAAAACCCAGTTTCTCGTCGAGGAGGCATTGAGCCGGCACGAATACCGGAAATTGCCCGAGGTGGCCGAATCTTTTAAAGAACAGCTGCAGCTGGATCAGGCCATCGTAGATATCAATGCGGGTTATGTCTATTTTCAATTTAAAAAAGGAGAATATCGGCTCTACAAAGTATATCCACGCAGAGCGGGAGAGGAGGAGATCCATGGGTAAAGAATTGGCACTTGGTATCATCCCCGCCCTCCTGATTTTTCTCGGCGCCATGGGGGTCAATGTGATGCCGCTGGTTTTACTGGCAATCCTCATTGGGGCCGCCATCTTTTTTTTGCATGCCAGGGGAGAACTGAACCTTGGACTGAAAGAACGGGGGAAATACCTGGTCAAGAACACCTCTGTCGCTTTTGAAGATATTGGCGGCAATGAACGGGTCAAGCGTGAACTGATCGAAGCGCTAGACTTTCTCAAACATTATGACAAAGTGAAAAAATACGGCATCCGCCCGATCAAGGGGATTTTGCTCAGCGGACCCCCGGGGACCGGGAAGACACTCCTGGCCAAGGCTGCGGCCAATTACACGGATTCTGTCTTTCTGGCCGCCTCAGGGAGTGAATTTATCGAAATGTATGTCGGTGTCGGCGCCCAGCGGGTGCGTGAGTTGTTCAAAGAGGCTCGCACCCAGGCGGCCAGGCAAAACAAGGACAGCGCCATCATTTTTATCGACGAGATTGATGTCCTGGCGGGCAAGCGGGACGGTTCACAGTCTCGCGAATATGACCAGACGTTGAATCAGCTGTTGACGGAGATGGACGGGATCAGCACCTCCGATCATCCGAGGATTTTGCTGATCGCCGCCACGAACCGGAAAGACATGCTCGACGAGGCCTTGCTGCGGCCCGGGCGCTTTGACCGGCAAATCGAAGTGGATCTGCCTGAAAAAAAAGCCCGTTTGCAGATCCTGAAGCTGCACAGCCGGAACAAGCCGCTGTCTGAACAGATTGATCTGGAAAAAATTGCCTCTGAAACGTTTGGCTTTTCGGGGGCCCAGCTCGAGAGCCTGATTAATGAAGCGGCCATTTACGCGATGAGGGATGACTCCGAAACCATCCAGCCGGAACACATCGCGCAGGCGATTGACAAGGTGATGCTGGGCGAACAGACGGATAAGGAGTCCACGCAAGAAGAACGCAGGCGAGTGGCAGTGCATGAATTGGGACACGCAGCCATTTCCGAAATTCTCCGTCCCGGCTCCGTATCCCAGGTGGCCCTGAGCCCGCGTGGCGGGGCGCTGGGATACGTCCGGCAGTCGCCCGGTGAGGACCGGTACCTCTACACGCGGCAGCACCTGGAACAGCAAATCATGATTTGCCTGGCCGGAGCCGCGGCAGAGGAACTGATTTACGGAAACCGCAGCACCGGGGCCAAAAATGATTATGAACAGGCGATCCGCATCGTCAAGAGCATGGTGGACACGGGCCTGAGCTCGCTCGGGATCGTGGATGTCAACCTCCTGCCCAAAGAGACGCTGCACAAGGAATGCAACCAGATTCTCAACCAACTTTTCGAACAAACGGTGAATCTGTTAAAGAAACATCGCCCTCTCTTTGAGCAGGCGCTGAATATCCTCCTGGACGAGGAAGTATTAAGCGGAGCCACGTTCCGCAAATTATTCCAGGCGTATCTCGCAGACCAGGCCGGTTAACCGGTCTGGCTTTTCCTTTCTCTGGAGAACAGGTAAAATAGAGGATGACTGTTTAAATCGTGAAATGGGGGACAGACATGAACCTATCTGAACGTGTGCGAAACATTTCGCCTTCACCTACATTAGCCATCACGGCCAAGGCAAAGGAAATGAGGAAACAAGGCCTGGATGTAGTGGGTTTCGGCGCTGGCGAACCGGATTTCAACACGCCCCATCACATCATTCAGGCTGCGGCGGAAGCGATGCAAAAAGGATTTACCAAATACACTCCGGCTGGCGGCATTCCGGAACTGAAGCAGGCCATCGCTGAAAAACTGGAACAGGATAATCAGCTCAAGTACACCGCCGATGAAGTGGTGGTCACGGCGGGAGCCAAGCATGCCTTGTATAACCTGTTTCAAGTGCTTTGTGAACCGGGGGATGAAGTGATTATCCCTGTCCCGTACTGGGTCAGCTATCCTGAGCAGGTCAAACTTGCGGGAGCGGTCCCCGTTTTCATCGAAGGAAAAGAGGAAAACCAGTTTAAAATCACGCCGGAACAACTGGAAGCGGCCATCACGCCGAGGACGAAAATCTTCTTGCTCAACTCACCCAGCAACCCCACCGGAATGATCTACAGCAAGCAGGAACTGGAGGCATTGGGGGAAGTATGCTTGCGCAAGGGGCTCGTGATCATTTCGGACGAGATCTATGAAAAGCTGCTCTATGACGATGCCGCCCATATCAGCATCGCCTCGCTCAGTCCGGAACTGAAGGCAAACACCATTGTTGTCAACGGAGTCTCCAAGCCGTATGCCATGACCGGCTGGCGCATCGGTTATGCAGCGGGGCCGAAAGAGGTCATCAAGGCGATGGAAAGGCTGTCCAGCCATAGCACCTCGAATCCCACCTCCATCGCCCAATACGCGGCGCTGGCAGCGATTACCGGAACACAGGAACCGTTGGAAGAGATGAAACGGCACTTTGCAGAACGGCGCCGGAAAATGCTGGATTGGATCGGCCGGATCCCGGGGTTCAAGGTCTTTCCGCCGCAGGGCGCCTTTTATGTGTATATCAACATCAAGTCCACCTATCAGACGGCACATGGGCGCTTTGCCAATGCGGACGAATGGGCAAAGGCGCTCCTGGAACAGGAGAAGGTGGCTGTGGTGCCCGGTTCCGGCTTTGGCACGAAGGACCATATCCGGCTGTCTTACGCGACCAGTCTGGAGCAGATCGATAAAGGGATGGAGAGGATTGCACGTTTTGTGCAGGGATAACCTCACTTGGGGTGCAGGAAGATGAACAGGCGCCAAACGGAGAATCATTTCTTCATGCAGACATGGCAAGACCCCTGCGTCACCTTGCCGGGTTCCTTGCTCAAGAATTACAAGCACCTGGGCATCCAGGACGAGGAGATGATGTTGATCATCCAGCTGCTGGCATTCCGGCAAATGGAAAGAAACGCCTTCCCGACCTTCGACGAACTGGCCAGCTGTCTCTCCTGCGATCGGCAAGAGGTCGTGCAACGCATTCAGCGGCTGATGCAAAAGGGGCTCCTTACCATTTCCCGGCATCAGGATCCGGGAAGCGGCATGACCACCGAATCCTACCGGCTGGAACCCCTGTTTGAAAAATGGCAGGCATACCAAGCCGGCAAACAGGTGCCGCCACCATCAGAAGAAGAGAAAAGAAAATCCATCTTCACGATTTTTGAAGAGGAGTTTGGCCGCCCTCTATCCCCGATGGAATGCGAAATGCTCAACTCCTGGCTGGATCGTGACGGCTGTTCGGAAGAACTGGTCAAAGCCGCCTTGAAAGAGGCTGTGCTGAGCGGAAAACTGAACTTCCGGTATATTGATCGGATTCTCTTCGAATGGCAGCGAAACAATATCCGTACACCCAAAGAGGCGCAAGCCCATGCCTTGCGTTTCCGCGAACGGCGGCTGCGAGGCGGGGGTCCGCCAGATTTTACGTTTTATAATTGGCTGGAAGAAGAACATCCTGGGCAATGATTTCCCTATTCCTCATTTCCCAGGCAAGCGCAAGATTGTTAATTGTTCGACAATATTGTCGAACCCTGTGACATCCGCCCTCATTCACATCCATCGCATTTGAATGCAGGCAAGCTGGCTTTTTTTTCTTCTCCCGATGGGCGTCTATCTATGCATGTCATCCTGTCCAGCTTGCCTTCAATCGGAAGACAACGGTTTTTTAAATCACGGATTGCATTTGACAGCTTCTCGTTTTTCAAACAGTTTTCGCAGTTCCTGGGCTGTTGCCTCTGGTTTTTTCAAGGAAAGCGGTTCATTGTGAAGCACCTTGAAATAATTGATCTCGCTTGTTCCGATCATGCCCAATGTGGTTCGAGGGATGATCCTGACATGAACGCGGTAGCCAGGGGAGGGAATGACCGGCACAAAAAAGCCGAGGTTAAAACTGACAAACCGGTTTTCTTTCAAGTAACTAAAAATCACCAAGAGGTCTCTTGCCATCTGCCGGATCTTTTCTTCAGTCAGTTGAGCCAGGGTTTCCACCTCCTTGAAGATGCCCAGGATGTCCATTTGACCTTGCGGGGCAAAGCTATGTACCCAAGCCAGAGCTTCGTTCTCGCCAATCCACCGCTGCCCCCGCTTCTTTTCTTCCTGAATCAGCGTCGTGTAATAATGGATTCCATGATGTTCCAAGAATTGTCTGGCTGCCGACAGCGTTTTCCGTTGATAATTGCTCGGATGTGGGGTAGCCACCACCTGAAGGTGTGGATGGATAATGCTGGCGCCTGCCATTGGCATATAGTTCCAGTTGATGGACGTATAGATCGACGCAGGATCTACCCGATGGATGGCTTCCAGGCAATCCTTGGCCACGAGAAAACCGTCCGTCAGCATCTCTTCTGTAAATTCATCCAGGGGAACATAATGGCGGCCGGAAAAGATGGCCACACCGCTATGCTTGCCGTAAGGAAACAGGTTGGGAAACACGACCGCCTCTCCCCGTTTGAACCGGCCATCTTCATGAATCTTTTCCGGGTACCGGGGCGTGACTTGAAACAGATTTTCCGGACAAAAAGGACAGCCCATCTGTCTGGTTTTTTCAGCGATTTCGCGATAATCAGGCGGGTTTAGCTGTCCCAGCGGATATTCCAGGATGCGCGATGTGTCCCCTGTCAGCGGGCAATAACGAACCTCCGTCTTTCGGGAAAACGGTTCCCAATTCCTGGTCGGGTCGTAAAACTCCGTCCATTCTTCTTCGACTCGGAATTGGATAGCCATGCTCATCACTCCTTACCATTACTTGGATGACTGCAGAAAAACAAAATCTTCGGATGAGAATCTTTACGAATAGTATGGCTTACGATGGGAATTCAAGTCAATCAGGCTCTATGAATCTTTTAAAATCAGTTAAGAGAACCAACCGCAGGAAGAGAGGAAAATGACTGAAACCATCATGTGTCAGGGGGGAGCAAATTGAAATGGGTGGTTCAAGTCCTATTGAACGGATTGGCGCTGTTTCTCGTCGCATCCGTTTTGCCGAGTGTCCATCTTCAGGGAATCGGCACGGCCGTACTGGCAGCCTTGATTCTGGGAATCGTCAATGCATTGATTCGCCCGCTGCTGGTCATTCTTACACTCCCGTTGACTTTTCTCACCTTTGGGCTTTTTTTATTGGTCATTAACGCGTTGACCTTTTCGATCACTGCGTGGATCTTGCCCAGTTTTCAGATCGACGGATTTGCCGGCGCATTTTGGGGCGCACTGTTGATGGGTTTGTTCAGCTGGGGGCTTCATGCTCTTACTTCGCTTTTTTGGAAATAATGGCAAATCTCGAAAATAGTTTTATCTATCTTTCGTGATATATGGAGGAAAGAATCATGGCAAACGCATCCCAAACAGCTGTGCTTGTCGAACAGGTAGAGTGGTGGCGAGGGGAACAGCATATCCTGAAAAATATCAATTGGCAGGTCAAATCAGGGGAACACTGGGCGATCCTGGGGCTCAACGGCTCCGGCAAAACCACGTTGCTGCAGATGGTGGCCGGTTATCTCTGGCCGTCTAAAGGCAGAATTACCGTTCTAGGCAACCAGTATGGAAGATGTGATCTGCGCGAGGTGCGAAAAGCGATTGGCTGGGTCAGTTCCGTCCTGGAAGAGCGTCTGAATCCCGCTGAAACGGTTCGGGACATTGTGATCAGCGGCAAATTTGCCTCATTTGGGCTTTACGAGGAGTGGGGCGAAAAGGAGGTGGAGGAAGCGGAAAAAATCATGGATGTGTTAGGTTGCCGGCATTTGTCTGGTCACCGTTTCGGACGGCTTTCACAAGGCGAAAAACAAAAGGTGATCATTGCCCGTGCGCTGATGAGCCAGCCGCAATTGTTGATTCTTGACGAGCCATGCAATGGGCTGGATCTGTATGCCCGCGAACATCTGTTGGACACCATCTCCAAATTGGCCGAGCAGCAGGATGGTCCGACACTGCTGTACGTGACCCATCACATCGAAGAGATTCTGCCGGTTTTTCAGTGCGTCCTGCTCATGGCTGACGGCGCGGTCAGCGCGCAGGGGAAAAAGGAAGAGGTTCTGAGCGATCAAAACCTCACTGCAGCATACAGGCTGGCGATCCATATTGAATGGCGGGAAGGAAGGCCTTGGCCGCAAATCTTCAAGCGGATATAATGAGTGGATACATCCGGAGCATGCAAAAAGAGGTGGCAAAGCTGATGAAGATTCACGTATTGTTCGTTTGCTTGGGAAACATCTGCCGCTCCCCGATGGCTGAAGCAATTTTTCGCCATCTCGTTCGGGAAAAAGGCCTGACTGAGCATTTCGTGATCGATTCCGCGGGTCTCGGAGGATGGCATGTGGGTTCCCCGCCTCACGAAGGAACGCGCAACATCCTGAAAGAGAAGCAGATCGATCCATCCGGGTTGATCGCCCGTAAAATCAGGAAAGAGGATTTGAACACGTTCGATTACATTCTTGTCATGGATCGGTCCAATTTACGAGGAGTCAGGGAACTGGCCCGCAAGTTGGAGCGCCATCGCGCCGAGGTGCGGCTGCTGATGGAGTTTGCGCCGGAAAAAGGGCATTCCGAGGTGCCCGATCCTTATTATGACGGGCGGTTTTCAGAAGTGTACGAACTGGTTGAAGCTGGATGCCGCGGATTTCTAAACTATCTGATGAACAAGCATTTTTCCCAGGAAACGGGAAATGAGAATTAAGTTATGATTCTTGCTGAAGTCTTTGAATTGTGATATAACTAATATTGGCAACGTTAAAAAAACGTTTTAAACATGGAGCTTTCCAGAGAAAAAGAAAGAGGGGAAAGAGATGGGAAGATTTGACGGACAGGTGGCCATCGTCACCGGCGCGGCACGCGGTATCGGGGCAGCTATTGCCCGCAGGTTGGCTTCTGAAGGGGCTCGTGTCGGCGTATTTGATCTGAATCTGGATGGCGCAGAGACGGTGGTTCAAGAGATCCGTTCCGCTGGCGGGGAAGGTTTAGCCTTGGCATGTGACGTGTCCAATGCTGAGCAGGTGGAAGCGAGCATCAAAAAAGTGGTGGAGCAGTATGGCAAGCTGGACATTCTTGTCAATAATGCCGGTGTGATACGCGACAATCTCCTGTATAAAATGACCGAAGACGACTGGAACACTGTGATTGACATTCACTTGAAAGGGACGTTTTTGTGCTCGAGGGAAGCGCAAAAATACATGGTTCCGCAAAAATACGGCAGAATAATCAATCTTTCTTCCACATCCGCCTTGGGAAACAGGGGGCAGGTTAACTATTCGGCGGCCAAAGCGGGCATACAGGGCATGACCCGGACAATGGCCATCGAATTGGGACCTTACGGCATTACCGTCAATGCTATCGCCCCTGGGTTTATCCAGACAGAGATGACCCGGGCCACTGCGGAAAGAATGGGTATTTCCTTCGAGACTATGATTGAAGAATTTGTCAAGCGCAATCCGATCAAACGGGTTGGTACGCCGGAAGATATTGCCAATGTGGCCGCATTTCTGGCTTCCAAAGAGGCGGAATACGTCACTGGACAGATCATTTATGTAGCCGGCCGGCCTACGGTCTAAAGGCGAGTGAAAATCCTATAAAAGAACGCAGAGGTGGTACAACCATGGCGATCGACAAGAGTCTCATCGGCAGAAAAACGGAAGTTTATACCATTGAAGTGGAAAAAGGGCATATCCGCCGTTTTGCCGAAGCGGTAGGGGATGATTGTCCCCTGTATGTAGATGAAGCGTATGCGGTGTCGACTCCGTACCGAGGGATTATCGCGCCCCCTACATTTGCAACCACACTGACGATGAACGCGCCCAGCCCTTTAAAAGATGTTCCAGGGTTTGAAATGCGCCGGGTATTGCATGGGGAGCAGGAATACATCTTTCACAGGCCCATGCGTCCGGGAGACAAGTATTGGGTCCAAAGCGAAATTACGGATGTATTCGATCGTCAAGGAAGCTCTGGCCGGATGACGTTCATTATCATTGAAACCGTTGCCAGGGATATCGATAATCAGCCTGTCGTAACCGGCCGTTCAACCATCGTGTACAGACAAGACATTTAACGGGGAGGCAACCAGGATGAAAGTGTTGACGTTTTCAGACCTGCAGGAAGGAATGGAATTGGAGGCGCTGGAGAAGCCCCCTATAGACCGCGTCCAGCTGGTAAAGTATGCCGGAGCATCCGGAGATTTTAACCCGCTACATACCGTGGACAGTTTTGCCCAGTCAGCCGGCTTGGATGGTGTCATTGCCCACGGAATGTTGAGCATGGGATTTTTGGGACAATATGTTCGTGCGCTTGTGGGAGTCAATGCCGATATCAAGCAGATAAAGGTGCGGTTCCAACGCATGGTTAAGCCGGGGGATGTCCTCACTTGCCGCGGCAAGGTGACCGCTGTGAACGAGGGTGATGAAGGCAAAATCGCCACATTTGACATCGCGGCCGTGAATCAAAAAGGCGAAGTGGTTACAGCAGGATCGGCCAAGGTAAAATTTTTTGAATAAACGCTTTAAAATTTTCCAGAGGCACCCATCGCGGTGTCTTTTTTATTTTTTAACAGATGCATTTTGGATCTGGTTCAGTTATCATAAAAGAGGATTGAGTATCTGTAGGTACAGGAGGCATCTTTTTCATGACGACTGTCGATCCATCGATTGAACAGTTGGCTATCAACACCATTCGAACCCTTTCTATTGACGCAATCGAACAGGCCAACTCCGGACACCCAGGGATCACGATGGGGGCAGCGCCCATGGCTTATGTTCTCTGGACAAAGCTGATGAAGCATAATCCGGCCAATCCATCCTGGTTCAACCGGGATCGCTTTGTCCTGTCGGCGGGACATGGGTCCATGTTGCTGTACAGTCTGCTTCACCTGTGTGGCTATCCCATTGAATTGTCAGATATTAAGCAATTTCGCCAGTGGAACAGCATCACCCCTGGCCACCCGGAATACGGACACACACCAGGCGTTGAGGCCACGACCGGTCCGCTTGGGCAAGGAATTGGCATGGCCGTCGGCATGGCGATGGCAGAACGCCACCTGGCCGCTATATACAACCGGCCTGGTCACACCATCATTGACCACTATACATATGTCCTCTGCGGGGATGGCGATCTGATGGAGGGAATTTCCAGCGAAGCCGCTTCCCTGGCAGGACACCTGAAGTTGGGGCGTCTAATCGTGCTGTATGATTCCAACCAGATCTCTCTGGACGGCGAGACCAGCCATGCATTTACTGATGATATCGCCAAACGCTTTGAAGCATATGGCTGGCAGTACATGAGGGTGGAAGACGGAAATGATATTCAGGCGATTTATGAGGCGATCGATCAGGCCAGGAAGGAACAGGAACGTCCGACATTGATTGAAATCCGTACTGTCATTGGTTATGGAAGTCCCAACAAGGCAGGCAAATCGGACGTCCATGGGGCGCCTCTCGGTACGGAAGAGGTCAAGCGTGTCAAGGAGGCCTATGGTTGGCCGGGTGAAGAGCCGTTTTATGTTCCTGAAGCAGTAAGGGAGCTCTTTGCTAAAGTGAAGAGACGCGGCGAGCAAGAGGAGGCCGCCTGGCTGGAAAAATTGCGCGCTTATGAGGAAGCGCACCCGCAACTGGCGGCACAATTGAAACTGGCGATAAATGGCCAGCTGCCCGCCGGATGGGATGATGAAATACCGTCTTACTCCGTATCGGATAAAGCCATTGCGACCCGTTCAGCCTCCGGCGAGATTCTCAACGCGATTGCCCGCCGCTTGCCGACGTTGATTGGCGGTTCGGCCGATTTGGCTTCATCCAACAAGACGCTCCTGAAGGGAGAAGAAACGTTTCGCGCGCCGGACTACACCGGACGGAACATCTGGTTTGGCGTGCGTGAACATGCGATGGGCGCGGCGCTCAATGGCATGTTGCTGCACGGGGGCGTTCGTGTCTATGGCGGCACCTTTCTCGTCTTCTCCGACTATTTGCGGCCGGCAATCCGCCTTGCGGCGATTATGAAATTGCCTGTCGTTTATGTGTTCACCCATGACAGCATCGCCGTCGGAGAGGATGGACCGACACATGAGCCGATCGAACATCTGCCATCTCTTCGCGCCATTCCGGGACTGTATGTGCTTCGCCCGGCTGATGCCAACGAGACAGCTGCCGCCTACCGTTTTGCTGTTCAAAAGGCGGATGGTCCCGTTGCCATGATTCTCACCAGGCAGAACCTTCCCATTCTGGAAGGGACGAAGGAGAGGGCGCCCGATTACTTTGAAAAGGGGGCGTACATTCTCAGCGAACCTCAGGAATATCCGCAGGGCATCCTTCTCGCAACGGGTTCTGAAGTATCACTGGCACTGCGCGCGCAGCAACAACTGTTGTCGGAAGGCTACCCGGTGCGTGTGGTCAGCATGCCGAGCTGGGAGCTTTTTGAACGACAAGATCAAAGCTACAGGGATTCGGTGTTGCCGCCTTCCATCACAGCCCGTTTGGCGATTGAAATGGCCCGCCCATTGGGTTGGGAGAGATACGTTGGGGATAAAGGAGCGATCCTTGGCATTGACACCTTCGGCGCATCTGCGCCAGGAGAGCGGGTAATGAAAGAGTTCGGTTTTACAGTCGAACACGTGGTGGAAAAAATGAAACGATTGCTGAACCCCTCTGAATGACCTTTTTGTCATGATTCACTGAACACAATGAAAGGAAGCCGGACACGAGGCTTCCTTTTCCATTTGCCGCATATGTGTCATCTTCATCTTGTTCGACATGAATTAATTACATAATATATCTTATGTTAACTTTTTTGAATATGACGTCGCTTTCAGCTAAAATAGGGTTGTAACGCGTTTGCGCGACAACCGGGTCTCTATGACACGTTCTCTATTTTACTTCAGGCAGGGGGCTACACGCATTGGCTAAAACATTGGATAAGCGAATGGGTATCGTGATGTTGCTTTTAATCACGATTTTTATCGGTTTTGGTCTGATCATTCCTGTGATGCCCGTGTTGGTTCAAGAGGTGGGAGCTGCGCCTTATCACCTGGGATGGCTGTTATCGATTTATGCCTTCTTTTCTTTTATCCTTTCTCCAATCTGGGGAGGGTTATCGGATCGATACGGAAGGCGGCCATTGATTATCATGGGACTTGTCGGATACAGCATCAGCTTCTTTTTGTTCGGCATGGCAACAGATAAGCTCTGGTTAATGTACATATCGCGCATCCTGGGGGGATGTTTCTCCGGTGCCGCCACATCGGTGGCCATGGCTTATGTGGCCGATATCACCAGTGATGAAGAGCGAACCAAAGGGATGGGCCTGGCAGGAATGTCCATTGGTCTCGGGTTTATCATCGGTCCTGCTGTCGGCGGGTTTCTCAGCCATTTTGGCCTGGCCGTTCCCTTTTTTGTGGCATCGGCACTTTCTCTTCTGTTAACCCTGTTTGCGTTTTTTTATTTGGACGAGTCGTTGCCGTCCGCCGCTCGACAGAAAAAGCGTGCCACCCAAAAAACATCCCGTTGGAAAGCATTTTCCGGATCATTGAAGTACCTTTACGTGGTTTCTTTTATCGGCTCCTATGGTCTTGCCGGACTTGAGGCGACACTTCAATATTTTCAAATGGTGAAAATCCATGCCACTCCTTCTCAGATCGGACTGATCCTGCTCATTAGCGGGCTGGTCGGCGCTTTGATTCAAGGAGGAGTGGTGCGGCGGATTAAACCTGAACATGAACTGCGCACGGTAGGCATCGGGCTCATTGTGTCTTCCATCGGCATGATTCTGATTCTCTTTTCGTCCAACTTTTGGACAGCTACGCTTTTTGTGGTGATTTTCGGTGCAGGCAACACCCTCATCCGCCCCTGCATCACTTCGCTGATCACAAAAAAAACCACCACGGGGCATGGGGTGGCAACAGGCTTGATTTCATCGATGGATAACCTGGGGAGAATCGTGGGGCCGCTTTTGGCGACGTTCATGTATTCGGCCAATATTCCCCTGCCATTTGTTGTCACCGCCTGTATTACGTTGCTGTCCGTCATGCTGCTGTTTGCCTTTGTTACACATGAGAAAAAGTGGGCCCCGTACTCATCACAGTTGTGAAAAGCAAGGGGCCACATCCTCATTGTTATCTTCAATAAATGAATACAGGCAGGGGGATGGCTTGCTTCTCCCGAATGCGAAAGCACCCGACCGTCGGTTGAAGGTCTACGGCAACTTCCTTTGGTTCCGCGAAGCTGTTTTGCTCCAAAGCTTTCTTGTATTTTGACTCCTTTTCCTGATAATCGCTAATCGCATTCTTGTTTTTCGTTTCTTTTTCTTCAAGTTCCTTGATTCGTCGGTGCAGTTGTTCCATTGCTCGTTGCCACTCCAACTCCTTTTCTTCGTAGTGGGTGATCATGTCGTCTTTTTGTTGCAGCAACTGCCGGTATTCCTTGTCCTTTTGTTCGAGCAGTTTGTTAAATTCCGTCTCTTTTTTCGCTAAAAGTTGCCTGCGTTTTTCACCCATTTCATCTAGCAATTTAAGAGCTTCAGATTCCTTTTCCTGGTAGTTGGCAAGCGGTGTTGTTCGATTTTTTGATGCAATTGCCGGAAAAATTCTGCTTCCTTTTGATCTAGACGTTCCCGGAATTCTCTTTCTTTTTGCGCCAGAAGTTGTCGGTGTTGCAGGTCCTTGTCTTCAAGCGGAGATACTCGGCTTCTTTTTCCTGATAGGCGGCAAGTTGCTGGCTGAGCTGGGTGACTTGCTGTTGCAAATCGGCTTGTTGAGCTTCAAGATTTCAGTTCAAGTCGTCATTTTCTTCGGCCAGTTGGGGGTACACTTCACCTTTTTGTTCCAGAATCTGTAATAATTCTGCTTCCTTTTGCTCAATCAGCTTTCTGTATTTCGCTTCTGTTTGCTCCAAGAGGTGGCTATATTCGGTTTCTTTTTCCTGGCAGGCCGCGAGTTGCTGATTGAGTTGGGCAAGTTGTTGTTGCGATTCAGCTTGTTGAGCTTCAAGACGCCGGATTAGGTCTTCTTTTTGTTCGGTCAGCTGGCGTAGTTCTTCGTCTTTTTGGGCGAGAAGTTTACAATACGATGTTTCCACTTGTTCCAGGAGTCTGCTGTGCTCAGTATCTTTTTCCTGGTAAGCAGCAAGATGCTGGTTTAGATGAGCAAATTGTTGCCGGTATTCCGCCTCCTTTTGCCGGTGTTTCTCAATCTCTTGGTTAAGCTTTTCCAATGCTTGGTTCAATTTTGCTTCAAGAGAATGATAATGGGCAATTGATTCGTCTTTTTGATAGTCCGCTGTATTTTTCGTTTCTGAAGACTTTTTGAGTTCATTGAATTCTTCCAGTCTTTTTTCCCATGTGTCCAGCTTCTTTTGATACTGGGCAATGGTTTTTTCCTTTTGTTCAAGAAAGTTTAGGTAATCTGCCTCCCTTTTTTCAAAGTCGTTGATCCTGCCGTTTAATCGTTCGACGACGCGGTTCCATTCTTTTTCTTTGTCTTGGTATCGCCTGAGCATGGCGTTTAACTGCTCCATCTGCTTGCTGGTTTCGTGATCACGTTGGAGACTTTCCCTCAATCTTTCTTTCAGATCATTGAGTTCCTCGCTGTATTGCGTCGCTTTTGCTTCATAATAGGCGCGTTGCCGTTTTAGCGCGGACATCTGTTCTTTAATAAGTTGCAGCTTGCCGGAGGGTTTCTTTTTTTGTAACATAGCATATTTTCCTCCATTCCCCGTACTTTTCCCTATAGACATATGTAACAAGGAGGAAAGTGTGCATAAAGACAACGAAGGAACTTTCTCTTTTCTTAACATGGAAATATCGGGAAAATCTGTTGTTCTTCCGTATGTTTGTGCGTAATCGGTTGTTTAAGGCACATATGGCGGCGAAATGACATCCGGGAAAGTGATACAGTCTTGCACGATGAGGTAGGCATCCGGAACTGTCTTGAACCCGGTGTCAAAGACGATGGCACCCAGCGCGTTATGCAGAATGAGGCGGTATTCATCTGTGAGGCCGGGCAGTTCACGAAGCGTTATCTCGAAGGAAAGGGAGATCTTGTGTGCCGGGTGGGGTGAAATTGCGGGTACCTGTAGTGATTTGCGTCAACAGCTTGTTTCCCCACCAGTTGGCTCGGCTGGGTGAAAAAATGGGCTTTCAGTTGATCCACATCAGCACGGACTGCGTCTTTTCAGGCCAGAGGGGGGAATATGCCGAGCAAGATGTCACCGACGGCACGACCGCTTACGCCAAGACCAAATGCCTGGGAGAGGTGACGTATGGCGGCCATCTCACCATACGCACGTCCATCATCGGTCCCGAGCTCAAGGACGGCATCGGGTTGTTCCACTGGTTCATGAAGCAGAAAGGGGTGGTGCGGGGCTACCGCAGGGTATTCTGGAACGGCGTGACCACGCTGGAATTGGCCAAGGCGATCGACTGGGTGCTGCAAAAACCGATGATTGCCGGATTGGTACATCTGGCAGAACCTGGAAAAATATCCAAGTATCAGTTGCTGGTTTGGCTCAAGGAGGCGTTTGGCTGCGATGACGTCACGATATATCCTTACGACGGGATCATCTCCGACAAGAGCTTGCTCAACACCCGTGCCGATTTCACCTATGCCGTCACACCGTATCGGGAAGCGCTGGCGGAATTGCGCGAGTGGATCCAAACCCACCCGGGTTACGGCTATGGGCATGGATAAGTTCCTTACACAGAGAACGTTCATAAAGAGAAGAGGGGAGGGGAGGGGAGGCGAACAGCGATGACTATTTTTGTTTATTTTTAAAATTAAATCCATTTTAAAACTCAAATTCATTTCAATCGAGGATGATTGCGCAACCATCATGCGAAAAAACATTGTTACATAACATATCTTATGTAAACTAATTTGAACATGACTTTTTTTGCGCTAAAATAGATTCGTGCATGGGATGAAGAACGGTTCCGCGATGAGGTGCTGAGATGAGAAAAGTGGTTCTTGTCGGTGGCGGTCACGCTCATGTTTATATTCTTAAACAACTTCAGAAGAACAAGTGGACAAACGCCCATGTCGTGCTGATCTCGCCGAATCGTTACCAATATTATTCCGGCATGTTCTCGGGTTACTTGGAAGGGCGATACGAAACAGAGGAGATCCGGATTGATTTGGCCCGTTTATGCGCTGCAGCGAGCGTCCGTTTTGTGGAAGCTTCGGTGGTCAGCGTGGATCCCGGACGACAGGAGCTGGTCACGTCCACCGGCCAACGAATGGATTACGATGTGATTTCTTTTGATATCGGTTCACATATTGCAAACACGGACATCCCGGGTGTGCTGGATCATGCCACCTTCATCAAGCCCAATTATCTGATACCCAGTTTGAAGGATGTCTTCCTTGCCAAGGAACGTCTCGTCGTAGCTGGTGGAGGCGCTTCAGGCATTGAAATCGCTTTGAGTCTTCAGGCCCGTCGAAAAAGGCTGGGCTTTAAACAACCGGTGACGTTAATCAGCAAAGGCCCATTATTGGAACATGCAAGCAGACAGGTGACCCGGCACATGACGGAGATTGTCCATAAGAAAGGAATCCACCTGATTCAACATGATCCCGTCGTTTCAGTCTGCAAAGATCATCTGGAACTGCAGTCGGGTAAAACCGTGTCGTACGATCAACTCATATGGCTAACTGGACCGGCAGCACCGCCATTATTCCAGAAAAGCGGCTTCCCGACGGACAACCAAGGCTATTTGTTGGTAAACCATTGTCTTCAGTGTGTGACCTATGAGAATGTGTTCGGGGCGGGCGATTGCATTGCCATCAAGCCATATCCTTGGCTGCATAAAGCTGGCGTTTATGCCGTTCGGGAAGCTCCCGTGCTTTGGACCAACCTGGGACGGTATTTATCGGGAACGGCATTAAAGCCGTACATACCGCAATCGGATTATTTGTCCATTTTGTCTACCGGTGACGGCGAAGCATTTTTGCTTTACCGGGGTTTATCTTTTCACGGCAGCTGGTGCTGGGAACTGAAACATGCCATCGATACTTCGTTTATGAAAAAATACAAGCGGTGATCATGTCGACGCTGAGGCTGAGCATGCTGAGAAATTTATAAGTTAACATAATATACATTATCGGACGTAATAAATCCGCGCTCGAACGGGTGTTTGAGGCATGGGATTATGGTATAATGGGGTCGAACATTTGGTCTTTCATCGAGCCAGAAAGGTGGGACGATGGTTTCATGGAAAAACCTCTTTCCAAACGGCAACAAGCGATTTTGGATTTTATCGTCAAGGAAGTGCGTGAAAAAGGCTACCCTCCTTCCGTTCGGGAAATCGGCGATGCTGTCGGCCTTGCATCCAGTTCGACCGTTCACGGCCATTTGGCGAAATTGGAAAAAAAAGGATTTATCCGTCGCGATCCGTCCAAACCCCGAGCCATTGAAATCTTGGATCGCCATATGATGATGAACGAAGCTCACCAGGAAACGGTGCAGGTTCCGGTCGTCGGCAAGGTGACGGCAGGATTGCCTATTACAGCTATTCAAAACATTGAAACCTACTTCCCTGTTCCCAAATTCCTTGTGCCCAACGAGTCAACCGTATTTATGCTGCTCGTACAAGGAGACAGCATGATCAATGCCGGAATCCGGGATCAGGATTATGTGATTGTCAGACAACAACATACTGCCAATAACGGCGAAATCGTCGTGGCCATGACAGCCGAAGATGAAGCCACCGTAAAACGTTTTTACAAGGAACGCGACCACATTCGCCTGCAGCCGGAAAACCCAACGATGGAACCCATTCTGCTTAAGGATGTCACCATTTTGGGCAAGGTGATCGGGCTTTTCAGACATTACAAAGAATAGCCTGTTTGATGGCCGGATTGGCCAGCGCCTGATCGAGAAATGACAACATGGCATATTTGACATGTGCGTAGGTCAGGCCGCCTTGCATATACCCGACGTACGGAGCGCGCATCGGCGCATCTGCCGAAAGTTCAATGCTCGCTCCCTGGACAAACGTGCCTGCAGCCATAATCACTTGATCATCATATCCGGGCATCGGGCTGGGTACGGGACGGACAAAGGAATCAATGGGAGAAGCCGCCTGAATCGCCTGGCAGAACCGAATCAGATCCTCCCCGCGGGAAAACCGGATGGCCTGGATAATGTCAGAACGCGGTTCATCCCAGCGCGGCGATGTTTCATAACCACAGCTCTCAAGCAGAGCGGCCGCAAAAACAGCACCTTTCAGCGCCTCACCGACGATATGGGGCGCCAGGAAAAATCCTTGCAAAATGAACCGGTTTGTTCCCAATGTAGCGCCCAGTTCTTTGCCGAGCCCGGGAGCGGTCAAGCGGGCGGCCGCCATAGAAACCAATTCGCTGCGGCCGGCGATGTATCCACCGGCAGGTGCCAGGCCGCCGCCGGGGTTTTTGATCAACGACCCTGCCATCAGATCGATGCCGACTGACGTCGGCTCTTCCGCTTCTGTAAATTCTCCGTAGCAATTATCGACAAACGTGATGACTTCGGACCGGATGGACTTGACGAACCGATTCAGCTGGGCGATCTCTCGGACCGAAAGGGTCGGACGCCATTCATAACCGCGCGAACGCTGGATTGCGACGAGCTTCGTAGCTGGAGTGAACGCCTGTTCAATCGCTCCATAATCCGGCTGGCCGTCGGGCAACAGCGGAACGACGCGACAACGGATCCCATATTCCCGCAGATTGCCCGTAAAGTCCCCTCTCAATCCCAGCGCCTCCTGCAAGGAGTCATACGGCCGTCCCGTTACATACAGCAGTTCGTCCCCGGGACGCAACACGCCAAACAGCGCCGTCACGATCGCGTGCGTGCCGGAAACAAAATGAGGACGCACTAATGCGTCCTCGGCGCCGAACACCTCTGCGTATACCTGATCAATCACTTGCCGCCCTTGGTCGCCATATCCATACCCTGTCGAACCGGCAAAGTGCGAATCATTCACCTGGGTATTCTGAAAAGCGCGCAGCACTTTGGCTTGGTTTTCCTCTACAAGCCTTTCTATTTCACGAAATCGTTCTGCCAACTGCTGTTCCAATTTTTCGGAAACCCGTTCCAAAATTTCGGAATTAACAAAACGTTTATACATCGGCGCCATGCTTCTCCTTTTTCTTTTTTTATTTTATTCTTCTCTTCAACTTTATTTGTTTATATCTTTATATCCAACTCATAGCAACGCGGTGCCCTCATCTTCAAACTGTAAATCTTCCGGCAAAATCATCATGAGCTTCTCTTTCGTCCAGACCGACTGGCGCATCAGACGGATGGCCTGATTGCGGATGGATTTTTCCACCAGATTGCGGACATAGCGGGCATTGCTAGGCAATTCGTGAGGCCAACTTGCAGCCTCCTCCAGCATCGCTTTCAGTTTCAAGCGGGCCTCCGCCGACAATTGGTATTCCCGCTCGGCATACATGACATCCGCAATGTCCAGCAGTTGTGTTACCGTATAATCGGCAAATTCCAGCTGGATCGGAAATCGCGAGGGCAATCCCGGATTGGCCTTGAGGAAATGATGCATCTCCTCCGTATACCCTGCCAAAATCAAGATGAACTCATCCTTGTAATCCTCCATCGCTTTGACGAGGGTATCTATCGCTTCCTTGCCGAAGTCCTTCTCTCCCCCGCGCGCCAATGAATAAGCTTCATCAATAAACAAAATGCCGCCCAGCGCCTTTTTCACCTGTTCACGTGTTTTTTGTGCGGTATGCCCCACATACTCCCCTACCAGATCAGCGCGTTCCACCTCGATCAAGTGGCCTTTTTGCAAGATGCCCAATTCCTGGAACATCTGCCCGAACATCCGGGCCACCGTCGTCTTTCCTGTTCCCGGGTTGCCGTGAAAAACCATATGTAGGACGTGAGGTTCCCGTTTCAGCCCCAATTGTTCACGCTGCTGATTGATCCAGTAAAACGAATAAATCTCATAGGCCAACCGTTTGACCTTTTCCAGCCCAATCAATTGATCCAAATGCCGGGAGGCACGAAAGAAATGGCGAAGGTGTTCAGGTTGCTCTTCTTTTATCGACGAACGATCGAATACTGGATTCGTTTGTCCTGCTGTTTCGGCTTTTTCCTTCGCAGATGTCAACTTGATCTGGATGCGATGGGTAGATGGTGATGACGCACCTGTTTTCATCAGCCCTTCCACCCCTTCCCTGTTTAAACGGCATCCATTCGGTGCGTGCCGCTATGCAGGACTGCTGCCGCCTTCAAGGACTGCGCGATATGAACGATAGGCAAGAACGGTTCAGGAACGCTGGTGAAAAACCGGCTAGGACGATGGTGATTCCTCAGAGCTTTTTGGTTCCTGCGGCTGATAGAGATTGACTGCTCTGGCAGGATGAAAAGTGGAAATGGCATGTTTATAGATCATCTGCTGCTTGCCGTCTGATTCGATGACGACAGTAAAATTGTCAAAAGAACGCACAAATCCTTTCAATTGATATCCATTGGTCAAGTAAACCGTAACCGGGATATTTTCTTTGCGCACCTGATTCAAAAAAGTGTCCTGGACGTTCACAACCTGTTTCATGAATAGTTCCTCCTATGGCTTTACATTTTTATATATGTTTATATATGCTACGCATTGTTTAATGTATATTCGTCAAAAGAGTAGAATTTTCCTGCAATCAGCCGCTGAATTTCAGGAAACTTCTCCATCCATCCTGCTTCTCCTACCTTCACCCAATGCACCTCGTGCTGTCTCCGGAACCAGGTGAATTGTCTCTTGGCGAAATGGCGGGTCCGTTTTTTCAATTCAGTGACTGCCTGCTCCAGACTCCATTGCCCTTTGAGATAGGCGATAATTTCTTTATACCCCAAACCCTGCATCGATGGCAAGGATTCGTCGTACCCTTGGGCCAAAAGCCCCTTTACTTCTTCAACCAATCCTTCCTCAAGCATCCGATCCACCCGCCGATTAATCCGCTCATACAACAACGTCCGATCCATCCACAATCCGATCGTCATGACGTCGAACCACGGCTTTTGCTCCTTGTGCTGATGCTGCCATTGGCTGAACGGGATTCCTGTCAGTTCTTGTACTTCCAAGGCGCGGATGATTCGCTTCTCATCATTCGGATGGAGTTTGTCGGCGGTTTCCGGATCTTTTTCCCGCAATCGTTCATAAAGGCTTTGTCTGCCGTATTGTTGGCTATATGTCTGCCATTTTTTGCGGATGCGTTCATCTTTCGGCGCATCCGAAAAAAGGTAACCGTGGGTCACGGAACGCACGTAAAGACCTGTGCCGCCGACCATCAGTGGAATCCGCTTCCTCTGATGCACATGCTCGATCGCCTTCAGGGCGTCCCGTTGAAAATCGGCCACCGAATAAGGCTCATCCGGCTGGCAGATGTCAATCAGATGATGCGGGATTTGCTGGCGGATTTTTGGCGATACCTTGGCCGTGCCAATATCCATCCCTTTGTACACCTGCATCGAATCGGCAGAGATCACTTCCATGTCAAACGTTTTGGCGAGAGCGACGCTCAGATCCGTTTTCCCGACGGCTGTTGGCCCAACGATGACCAGCAGCGGCTTTTTCACCACACAGACCTCCTTTCTCTTGTCAACTCTCCGACATGCGTAAGCAATCTACATAATCCGTTTAAACATTCTTTTGATCTGGTTGTGCGAAAAGTGAATGACAACCGGACGGCCGTGTGGACAAGTGAAAGGTTGCCTGGCTTGCCTCAGATCATCCAGCAATTGCTGCATCTCTTCCAGCCGAAGGTGACGATTGGCCTTAATGGCCGCCTTGCACGCCAGCCCCATAATCGCCTCATCCAAGACATCTTCGATGGAAATCTTCGAAGGGTTTCCCCCATGTTGCAGCAACCGCTGCAACATTTCCTGCAGCCAAAATTCCTCCTCGTCCGGAGGGACCCAGGCAGGATAGGAGCGAACCAGGAAAGTGTGCTGGCCAAAAGGCTCGATTTCAATTCCTAAGCCCAGTATCTCCTCTTTTCGCAAGGTTATTAATTCGTTCAATAGACTGGCTTCCTGCGGGTGCAAGTGGATAGTCAATGGAATCATCAAGGGCTGCCGTTGCACCTGCATGTCCCTGGCCATTTCGGAGAAACGTTCATAGAAAATGCGTTCCTGGGCGGCATGTTGATCCACCATATATAACCCGTCTTCGTTCTGGGCAAGGATATAGGTGCCGTGCAACTGGCCTAAAGGGTACATCATCGGGAGGCGCTCGCCGGCTTCTTCCGGGCGGGAAGGCAAGGAAGCGTCCAGCGAAGCTTCTTCTTCGCCGTATAAGGCAGCGCATTCAGGTGCTTGCCGTCCGGCGTCCCGGTTTGGTCCGGCATCCAGATTCAACGGCTGGGTTTCACGTACCATGTCAGGTTTCGGAACTGTTTCCCATTTCGGTTCTTCTGCTTTCGGGTTTTCTGCTTCCGGATTTTCTGATGGTTTGGCGGGGATGTCGCCTGCCGTGTGAGCCTGACGAACCGTTTTTTCGACGGGACGCATAAAATTGAACTGCACCTGTTGATTGACGGCCTCACGTCGTTGCAGCGGTTTGCTTGGAGAGCCGGCAAGCAGTCCGACGGGCCGGGCAGTGGCAGGTCCGTCAAGAACGAGCGATTGCCGGTGGAGTTGCCTGCTGACGCTTTCCTTCAGCCATTTCATCAACTCCTGCTCCTTGCTGAAGCGCACCTCCAGTTTTGCAGGATGCACATTGACGTCCACCAACTGGGGATCCATCCGCAGGTGAACCACAGCGATGGGGTAACGACGCTGGGGCAGCAGCGTGTGGTATGCGTCGAGAAGGGCATGGGTCAGACTCGCATTTTTTACCGCTCTTCCGTTTACAATCCAGATGATGTGGGAGCGGCTGGCACGATTCGTCTGCGGCTTGCTGACATATCCATCCAGTTCGAAATCGGGCGCTTCTTCCCTGATCGGAATCATCGATCGCGCCGTGTTCAAGCCATACAGAGCGTGGATGACGTGCAATAACTTCCCGTCACCGTCCGTGGAAAAAACCATTCGTCCCTGATGGTAAAAACGAAAGGAGATGTCAGGGTGCCCCAGAGCCAGGCGCGCCAGCACGTCATGGATATGGGCCAGTTCTGTCTGCATGGATTTGAGATATTTGAGACGCGCAGGCGTATTATAAAACAGGTCGCACACCTGAATGCATGTTCCTTTTGGTGACGCCGTCTGCTGGTGTTCCCGAACCTCACCGCCTTCAAGGTAAAGCTGAACGCCGGCTCGTTCAGAAGAAGTGGCCGTGATCAACCGAACCTTGGAAACGGCAGCGATGCTGGCGAGGGCTTCCCCCCGGAAACCAAGCGAAGAAATGCGCATCAGATCCTTTTCTGTTCGAATTTTGCTCGTCGCGTGCCTGGCAAAAGCCAACAGGCATTCTTCCGGCTCAATACCGGAACCATTATCCCTCACTTCGATCCGGGTCAGGCCGGCCTCCTCCGCACGCACTTCAATCTGGGTGCTGCCCGCGTCGATCGCATTCTCGACCAGTTCCTTGACGACCGAAGCGGGCCTTTCGATCACCTCGCCAGCCGCAATCTGATTGGCCACATGCTCTTCCAACACGTGAATGCGGGGCATCAGATCCACCCCCCTTTTCGTTTCAATTGGTACAAGATTTGCAGCGCTTGCAGCGGCGTGGTCCTGTCCAGATCCAACTTCCTCAGCCGGTCAAGGATCTCCTGAACCTGCGATTCCTGGATAGGTTCCGCTTCGCCAAAGAGACTCAATTGCTGGAAGGCAACCTCCGCATCACCATGCGCCGCGGCAGCCACCTCTCCCCGGGCTTCCACCGGCGCAGCAGCTTCCGTCCCGGCCTGTGGTCGGGACGAGGTGTACTCCTCCAGGAGTTGTTCAGCCCGCTCGATGATCGACGCAGGCAAGCCCGCCAATTTTGCGCAATAAATTCCGTAACTTTTGCTCGCAGGTCCTTCCACCAGACGACGTAAAAAGAGGACTTCCTTTTCCGTCTCTTCCACCGCCATGCTGACGTTTTTCAGTCCCTGAAGCGTCGATTCCAGCTCAGCCAATTCATGGTAATGGGTGGAAACCAACGACAGGCATCTTATCTGATCATGCAAATATTCAATCACCGCTTGGGCAATCGCCATCCCGTCTTCGGTAGAGGTTCCCCTGCCAAGCTCGTCAATGATCACCAGGCTGTTTTTCGTCGCCTGCGTCGTGGTCAGACGGATCTCATTCATCTCTACCATGAAGGTGCTTTGCCCGCTGGCCAGATCATCTGAAGCGCCGATACGCGTAAAGAACCGGTCAAACAAAGGCAATACGGCTCTGGTGGCCGGCACAAAACATCCGATCTGCGCCAGAATGGCGATCAACGCCACCTGCCGCATGTAGGTGCTTTTTCCCGCCATGTTTGGACCCGTCAAAAGCAAAATGCGGCAATTTTCATCCATCTTCGTATCGTTGGCCACAAAGGTTTGGGCGGGGAGCATTTTCTCCACAACGGGATGCCGTCCTTCAGCAATCTCCAGGTGTTGTTCCGTGGTAAAAACAGGGCGAACATACCGCTCCTGGACGCTGATTTCCGCAAAGGTGGCATAGAGATCCAAAACGGCCAGGTTTCGTGCCAGTGAATGAATGCGGTGCGTGTAGGCCGCCACTTGTTCGCGCACCTCGACAAAACGCTGGTTTTCCAGTTCCGCCAGCTTTTCTTCCGCCTCCAGAATCAGCCGTTCCCGTTCCTTCAGCTCTTCCGTCACATAACGCTCCGCATTGGCCAGCGTCTGCTTGCGCTGGTAGCGATCCAAAGGTACCAGCGCAAAATTGGCTTTCGTCACCTCGATATAATATCCGAACACCTTGTTGAACCCGATCTTCAAGGATTTGATCCCGGTGGCTTCCCGTTCCTTTGCCTCCAGCTCGGCAATCCATTTCTTGCCGTCTCGGGCTATCTGCCTGAGTTCGTCCAATTGCGGATCATACCCGTCCCGGATGACGCGGCCTTCCTGGAATTGTGCAGGTGCAGCCGGATCAATGGCCCGTTCAATCAATTCGCGAATCGGGACGCAAGGATCCAACTCGGCACCCAACTGGCGAAGTGTCGAGGAAGCTGAGGAAAGGCAATTGGCGCGCAAGAAAGGCACCTGCTCCAGGGATTGCTTTAGCGCAAGCAAATCCTTCGGTGAGGCAATGCCCATGGCAACGCGGGTGGCGATTCGTTCCAGATCGTATACCTGCCGCAGGCTTCGCCGGATCTCTTCCCGCCGCATGGGGTCTTTCACCAGCTCTTCTACCGCATCCAGCCTCTGCTCAATCTGCTTCTGATCAACCAACGGCTTGGCCAGCCATTGCCTCAACCGCCTGGCACCCATGATGGTGGCAGTCCGATCCAGATGGTCCAGCAAGGTGGCCTTTTTTTCCCCTGACAACCGCTCAAACAGTTCCAGGTTTCGTACCGTAAAACCATCCATCAAGAGGAACTGCGTCGCCTCTACCAATGAAAGCCGGAAATGACGGAGCACCCGTTTTTGGGTCTCCTGCCAATAATAAAGCAGCTGGCCGATTGTCCGCCGTGCCGCTGGCTCCAAAGAGGGCTGATCGACCAGCCAGGTTGCGAGCAATCGCTGGCTTTCCTCTTCATCAGGTGGAGCGACAGAGGTGATGAGCCCCATAAACCGTTCTTCAATGGCGTGTCTTGCCGAGGTTTTGATGATGTCTGACAAGAGAATTTCCCGCGGCTGGTATCTCGCACACTCATCCAGCACCCCTTCCAGGGACATCGGCTGGCGCACAAGTTCCAGTTCCCCAGTGCCAAGATCACCGGCCGCCAAATAAAAGTGGTCCTCCTCCATAAAAATGGAGCAAATGTAGGCATTCCCTTTCCCTTCCTTGCCCAGCCATGTCCCCGGGGTAATGACCTGAACCACTTCCCGCCGAACGACGCCTTTGGCTGTCTTCGGATCTTCCACCTGTTCGCAGATGGCTACTTTATATCCAAGTTCAATCAGTTGTTCGATGTATGTATCAGAGGAATGGTGTGGAACCCCGCACATCGGAATCGGCTGGTCACCCATCGTTCCACGGCTCGTCAGTGTCAAGCCGAGCACTTCCGCCGCCTGAATGGCATCGTCAAAGAACAATTCATAAAAATCCCCCAGGCGAAAAAACAAAAAGGCATCCGGATATGCTTCCTTCATCGAAAAATATTGTTCCATCATCGGTGTCAGTTTGCCAGTTGTATTCGTTCCCATCGCGCCCATGTTTCTTCGCCTCACTGTTGATGTTTATCCAGTATTATAACATAACCTTTGACACTGTTTTTGCCATTTCCCGTTTTCTTTTGGATCAGCGGGATGACGTCAGCTTCCAGGCAGGACGAATATCCTGGCTTTCATCCCACGGCGTTCCTTCGCGGATTTTCTGAAACAAGGGATCGACTTGTTTCCGGATTTCTTCATATTGCGGCATGGATTCGATCAAAGACATCTTTTCTTCGGCATGTGTGTAAAGTTCAGCGCCATTTCCGCTGTAAAACGACCGCATGACATCCGAATTCAAAAACGTGCCAATCGGAAGCTTGAGGTGGTGTTGTACGAGGAATTTCGCCAAGACAAATGTGGCCAGCGCAATTTTGGGAGAATAAATAAAGCTAGACAATGTCCGGTATTCAAAGCCATGAATTTTGGTTCGGACATCCCCCAACTTTCCGTATTTCGGCCGCCGTAAAATGCCACGCGGATCCTCCAGGATGCGGAACGGCAATGCCAAATATTCATCAAGAACGCGAATCAACAAGAAGTGCAGGGGAACTTTTCCAAAGTGCAAATGTCCGCCAATCGACAGATTGGCTACCGGCTGGTTGCCGACCAACCAGGCCAAGTTGGACGATGCGATCATTCTATTGGCCTGTTTCATGGTCGCGTAAAGGTTCCGATACAGTTGCAAAGGATGCCGGCTCGGCAGCGGCCGGAGTTCAGCAATCGGATAATCGGAACGGTGCAGCGGATCGCGGTAAGCATCGTGGCCCACCCTGCCCCGATACGACATAAATTGGGAGGCCGGAACCAGCTTCCCGGCACGATTCATCAGCAAAAATTCAACGTCGGTACCCAGGAGAATCTCATCTGGCACGCGCATGGTCTGGCAATACCGGGCAAAGGTCCGTACGTATCGTCCCAAAAGCGCGGGTGTATGTTTCGGAGTCGGATCCATGTCCATGACCATCATGGAACGGGATGATGGAACGCCAATCCAGACCCCGGCAAAATCTAAACCCAGTGCATAAAGCGCATCGGTGGCCAGACGGATGGCGCGTTTTACTTCCGGCGAATACTTTTTTTTGGAAATGAACGTTCCCCTTTGCAATCGGGACTTCTCTTCCCCAGTACGCCAGAGCGTTGCCTTTTGAAACAAATAGACACCCAGCACCTGGTACTGAAACAAAATGACATAATACCTCCGGGCAAAACGAATCGATTTGTCAAGAGAAATGGTCGGTATCCCGTTCAATTTCAAAATCTCCGTCCGCAGATGGGGATCCATCGCCTGACGCACTGCCTGTTGGCGATTGAGCAAGATCATATTGGCATGCTTCGTAAACGGAAACTTATCCCATTGAATCAAAACATCAGGTTGGATTTGGGCTGGTATGGTTCCCCCTTCCATTAACCCTTCTTCACGGGCTTTTTTTGCCAGTTCCATTTTATTTTGGTGGAGCAGAAAGCCTTGCAACTTCTCCCCTCCCTTTTGTAGCTGCCACCGGAGCGCACGCCACCTGCTTCTCCGCGTGGAGCTCACAGGGAATGCTTTTGTCGCCAGGGTTAATGGTTCATCATTCCATTCTAAAGTATGAAAAAAAAGAATGCCTCGTGAAAAAAGAGTCCCTTCGCTGCAGATAGGGGCTCTCTTAAAAGGGCATTCCAAAAACGTTCATCTTTAGTTATAAAAGCAAATCTGCCTCATCTTCCTCATCGGATAGATCATTCGGAAGATCTTCTTCCATGAAATCCAGCTCAAAATCCTTGTCAACAAAATCCTCGTCACTGGCGCAGACCAGAACCGAAAGTTTCGTTTCACCGATGATCTCCACGAGAAATTCCCGTTCCACTTCAATGACAAAATTGGTCCCATTCGGCGAAAGATACGCGTCAATGCAGTTGGGTTCCAGCGTCGGCGTCACCAGCACCTGCACGTCGTTGTCCTTCATGTTCCCGTCCATAAACGAAAGGGGGACGTGATCCACATAGGATACAGTCTCGTTGGCGACTTCTGTCTTGGTATTTTTCTCACAAGCGTACCATACGTTAAGATCGTAGGAACCGACAATTTCCACAAAATCTCCCGATTTTACCGCTTTATACTTGTGATTGATCACCCAAGCGCCCAGAATGTGCACCGGTGGGGTCAACGGGGATACCGTATGCGTGGATTGGGAGAATTTCCGGCCCTTGCCACATATCGCCTTTGCAAAGATTTCTCGACAATGGTACCGTTGGGTGGCAGCTGACATATTCAACCTCCTCCATACAATTCTTCAGTACAATTGTATGCAGGGCATCTGTCATGGGTGAATCGTCCTGCCACATCTTATTCGGTACCCTTTACTTTTTCTCGTCTTCAAGCGGCATCAAACCCGTCTCTCCCGTCAACGGATCGCCTCCGGTTGAAAGAATGATTTTTTCCGAAATCGTGTTGGCGATCACGTTGGTCACCATCTGCAGCAGATCGTTGATTTCCAATTGGGATTCCTTAAATTCTGCCACAATCGGGATCTCATCCAGCTCATCCTGCAGCCTTTCCAGTTCCTGTTCCAGTTGGGCCGCCAGTTGTTCTTTGTTCAAATGCTTGGCGTGAACCAGCTCTTTTTGCTTTCGTTTGATCTGGGCGATCAACGATTGGACCTTTTGGCTTCGCTTGATTTGCTGCTCCGCTCGCCGATAGAAGTCCACCTCTTCCGATCGCACAATCAGGTCGGCCAATTGGCGGGCCTTTTCCATAATCTCTTGCATCGAAACCGTTTGCGTATCCGCGTCGCCGTTGCCGGCGGACGGCATGCGCTCTTCTGTTTTGTCCATCACTGCACCGCCTCCAACACTCCGTATTCTGGTGTTTCGAGCCATTCTCCCTTGAGCGTCCAGGTTTGGGGCTGGGTGATTTTAACGGATACAAATTGACCAATCAGATGTTTGGGTCCCTTAAAATGAACCAGCTTATTGGTGCGTGTCCGTCCGCTCAAAACGTCGGCATTGGTTTTGCTTTCCCCTTCCACCAGCACCTCAACAATTTTTCCGCGCAGCTGCTCGTTTTTCCGGCGGCTGATCTCGCCTTGCAGCTGATTGAGCCTTTCCAGTCTTTCCTTCTTCTCCTCGAGAGGAACATCGTCTTCGTATTTGGCAGCCGGTGTTCCGGGACGGGGAGAGTAAATAAAGGTATATGCGGAATCAAACTCCACTTCTTTGACCAGCGAAAGCGTGTCGGCAAACTGTTCCTCCGTCTCGCCGGGGAAACCGACAATGATATCGGTGGTCAGGACGACGCCTGGAATCGCCTTCTTGATCTTTTCAACCAGCCGCAAGTAATCTTCCCGGGTATATTTGCGAGCCATCCGCTTGAGGACCGTGGTGTTGCCGGACTGAACCGGCAAGTGGATGTGCTCAACCAGATTGCCTCCTTTGGCCAGCACTTCGATCAGCCGATCATCAAAATCCTTTGGATGGCTGGTCGTAAAACGAACGCGCGGAATCCCGATTTTGCGCACGTCATCCAGCAAGTCGGCAAAGTCATATCGGATGTCGGTAAAATCTTTGCCATAGGCGTTGACGTTTTGTCCAAGCAGCGTGATCTCCTTGTACCCCTGACGCGCCAGGTGACGCACCTCGTCCAGCACATCCTGAGGAAGACGGCTTCGTTCCTTGCCGCGCGTGTAGGGGACGATGCAGTAGGTGCAAAACTTGTCGCACCCGTACATGATATTCACCCATGCCCTTAACGACTCGCGGCGAGCCTTGGGCAGCTGTTCAACAATATCTCCTTCCTTGGACCAAACCTCCACCACCATTTCCTTGCTGTACAGCGCCTCCTTCAGAAGATAGGGCAGGCGGTGGATATTGTGGGTTCCGAACACCAGATCAACGTGCGGATAGGTTTGCAGGATCCGCTGGACCACTGTTTCCTCCTGCGCCATGCAGCCGCATACTCCCAGAATCAATCCTGGATGAGTGGTCTTGAGCGGCTTCAGGCGGCCGAGCTCTCCAAAAACCTTGTCCTCCGCGTTTTCACGGATCGCGCAGGTATTAAAGAGAATCAAATCTGCCTGCGCTTCGTCCATTGTCTCCTGATACCCCATCATCTCCAGAAGACCGGCCATTGTCTCGCTGTCATGGACATTCATTTGACATCCATAGGTCCGGATCAGATATTTCTTTCCTTTACCGAGTTCTCTTAACTCCGGCGGAATGGATTCAAACCGGTGAATCTGGACCTCTTCTTTTCCCCGCTTTTTTGCTTTCAGTTGATCCGGGGTAATCAAAATCGTCATCTGACTCACCCTTTCTACATCAAATTCCGGTTCTATGAAAATTTCTATGAAAATCGATCGACCTGCCTCGAATCCTTTCCAAACCGTCTGTAACGCCATCTTTGATGCCCGAATCCGGACTTTGCTGCCCGGATAACACTCCACATTATACTGGATCTGCACTTGAAAGTCGACCAAAAAAGAACAGCCGTTCATGCGAACGGCTGTTCTTTGGGCGTATCTCCGCCGTGTTATACAAACTCTTCCAGCAGCTCCTGAAATTGTTCCGGCGCCACCGTCAAGTCGGCATGGACAAGCGGAACATCGGAATAGCCCTGCAGCAAGTCTTCATAGGGCTTGGCGTCCCGGTTGACATACAACAATCCGGTGACCAGGCCATTGGTCTCATGGACCACTTGCAGCGCCTTTTGACGATCGTAAGGCTCATAGTCGTCACCCAACTCCACGATGTTCTGCCGGAACCAGTCGTAGGTATTGATTTTGTTGTAGGTGACACATGGGCTGAAGACATTGACAAAGGAGAACCCACGGTGCTGAATGGCCTGCTCAATCAAACTGGTCAATTGCTTGACGTTGCTGGAAAACCCTTGAGCCACAAAGCTTGCTCCGGACGCAAGGGCCATCTCGATTGGCGCGATCGGCTGTTCGATCGCCCCCTGCGGCGTGCTTTTGGTGACAAAACCGGTTTGGCTTCGCGGAGAGGTTTGCCCTTTTGTCAGGCCATACACCTGGTTGTCCATGACAATATAGGTGATGTCGATGTTTCTCCGCATGGCGTGAATCGTGTGGTTCAAGCCGATGGCAAACCCGTCGCCGTCGCCGCCGGCTGCGATTACCGTCAGCTCGCGGTTGGCCAGTTTCACTCCCTGTGCAAGCGGCAAGGCGCGCCCGTGAACGCCATGGAATCCGTACGCATTGATATATCCCGAAATTCTGCCAGAACACCCGATTCCTGAAATGATCGCCACCTGCTCCGGCTCCAGGCCCAGGTTGGCACAGGCCCGCTGAATGGCAGCCTGTACTGAAAAATCCCCGCATCCCGGACACCAGTTGGGTTTGATGTTGTTCCGAAAATCTTTTACGGTTGCCATCTTAAATCAGCTCCTTTTCAAGGGTGAACAGAGCCTTTGCCTGTGATTCGATCTCTTTTGGCAAGAAGGGGTTGCCGTCATATTTGAGGATGTTCTTCACCTTCTCTGCGTGGCCGACGTGCAGCTTGATTTGATTGGCCAACTGCCCCGTTGCGTTGTTTTCGACGACCATGACCATTTTGGCCTTTTCAACGTACGGTTTCATTTGTTCAGTCGGGAATGGATGAACCAGCCGGACATGGACGTGATTGACTTTCAATCCCTCTTTTTCCAGCCGTTCCTTCGCTTCTTGTATCGTCCCGCGGGTCGAATTGATACCGACAAACAGGATATCCGCTTCTTCGTGTTTGGCATCTACATACAGGGGTGAAGCAAAGCGCAGGTGTTGCAGCTTGCGAAGACGCTTTTCCATCATTTTCTTGCGGTTTTCGGGAGCCTCAGAGGGGCTGCCTGTTTCACTGTGTTCCACCCCTGTGACGTGGTGAATCCCGTATTTCTGTCCGGGCACAACACGCGGGGAGATGCCATCCTCAGTTATCTCATAGCGTTTGAAATTCCCCTGGATCGGCGGCAATTCTTGGCCGGCAAGCAGTTTGCCACGCCGGATCTCCACCTTGCTGTAATCGAGCGGTTCCACTGTCTGCTTGCCAAGAGAAAGCTGCAAATCGGTCAGAATGATCACAGGGCATTGATATTCTTCCGCCAAGTTGAAGGCTTCAACCGTATCGTAAAAGGCCTCCTCTGCCGTGCTCGGCGCAATGACGATTTTCGGAATCTCGCCGTGCGTGGAATAAATCATCGCGTTGATATCCGACTGCTCCGTCTTTGTCGGCAAGCCAGTGCTGGGTCCGCCCCGCTGGGTATCCACAATGACGACCGGCGTCTCGGTCATCCCGGCCAGTCCAATCGCCTCCGTCTTCAGCGACAAGCCCGGACCGGCTGAAGCTGTCATCGCCCGAACCCCTGCGTATGCAGCGCCGATGACCAGATTCATTGCCGCGATCTCATCTTCGGTTTGAATCACCGTGCCACCGAACTTCGGCAACTTTTTCGCCAGGTATTCCATGATATCCGAAGCCGGCGTAATCGGATAGGCTGCCATGATCCGGCACCCAGCAGCGATGGCGCCAAGAGAGATCGCGTCATTTCCGATCATAAAAAGGCGCCTCTTACCGTCCCCTGGTTGGAGCTTAAACTCCCCGAGCACATCAGAGGCATGTTCCTTGATAAAGGCGGCACCCTCAAGCAATGCCTGCATATTATTTTCAACCACTTGTTTACCTTTACGCGAAAAAAGGCCCTCCAGGACTTCACGAAAAATCTCTGGATCCAGGCCCAGCAACGCACTCGATGCCCCCACCGCAACCATATTTTTCATCAGCGAGGTTCCGTGCTGTTCTGCAATTTCGGTCAGCGGCACTGCATATAGGCGAATGCCCGGAATGGCATTTTCTGGGAGCTTGGGTGAAAACTTGGCGTCAGCTATGATCACCCCACCCTGCCGCAACTCATGATGGTTCACGTCAATCGTCTCTTGGTCAAACGCGACCAGAATGTCCAGATCATCCGAAATGGAACGAATCAGGCGAGTGCTGACACGGATTTTGCTGTTCGTGTGTCCTCCTTTGATCCGGGAAGAAAAGTGACGGTACCCGTAAAGATAATACCCCTGACGATTCAACGCTGCAGCAAAAATCTCTCCTGTGCTGTCAATTCCTTCGCCTTGTTGGCCGCCCACTTTCCACGATAACTGATCGATCATCTCTTTTTTGCACCCCTTCACATTCATCCAATACCGACACCTAACAAAAGTGTGCCCCTTTGCCTAGACAAGATCATGGAACAAGCAACGTTTAAGAAGGGAAGAACATGGTGCTACCGCCATAAGAATGTAAAAAAATGTTCATTAACTTGTCATTTCTAGTTTCTCTTTAAAGCTCATTATTCCACAAACAGTACGGTTTTTCAAGCAAGCAAATGCCGTTGCGCCCGTTCATCGGCTAGAGGCGGGTCCGTAAAAAACGTGCGGAACAGCCGCAACCAATTTTCACCCATAAATCCCCTAACCTCCTCTTCCTTGTAACGTTTCAGCAGCGCTTCCACCAGTTGATCCAGCTGACCCGCGTGTTCCAGCCCAGTGAGCAGGCGATCACTGCCATCGAAGTCAGAACCGAAGCCGGTTTGCCGCACGCCCCCCCATTCGCAGCAGCGTTCCAGATGCTTGAGCAAATCATCGATCGAAGCCGGTTGACGATCACTGACAAAGTCCCCGACAAACGTCAACCCGATACAGCCACCTGTCGCATAAATGGCTTTCACTTGTTCCTGCTTGAGATTTCGCGGATGATTCCTGATTTCAAAAATGTTGGAATGGGAGGCAATGACTGGATGATGATGAATCGCCAGAAGATCCCAAAAACTGGCTTCCGAGAGGTGGGAAACATCCAGCAACATGCCATACCGACTGGCTTCTTCAACAAATTGTCGTCCAAATGCGGACAATCCACCCGGATGCGGTTCGGCCACTCCGTCTGCCACCTCATTCCGAAAGTTCCAAGTTAACCCTGCGACCCGAACCCCCAGACGGTGCAACGTCCGCAAATGCAACAGATCACCCTGAACGGCATCAGCTCCTTCCAGCGTCAGCATGGCGACCCGTTTGCCATGCCGACTGGCCCGTTCCAAATCGATAGCTGTGCGGAAGGGTGTCCATTCTGTGCCATCCTTGACAATCTGCCGGTAAAACAAATCGATCATCTGAAGCGCAGTGTAAAACCGATTCTGAGGACTGACCGATGGAGGTATGTATATTGCAAACGATTGCATGAAAACCCCGGACTTCCTCAGCAATGGTCCACTGGCTTGCAAACGGTAAGGTTCTGAACTTCCTGTTGCATGGCCCGTGTGGCCATGAAATGTCATCGATGGATCAGCCCAGACTTTCCATAGCACATCACAGTGGGCATCCACAATCTTCACCCTGTTCTCCCCTTCCAATCATCTATCATATCCCTCTTGCTACAGTCTGACAAGGTGTGTGTCCAAAAAACGATTAAAACCTGTTTATCATTTGACAAACAGGTTTTGTCCCCTCTATCCCAGGCAGATCATCTCTACCTCGGTTCCACGATCAGTTTTATCGCCGTGCGCTCTTCTCCGTCAATGATGATGTCGGTAAACGCTGGAATGCAAATCAGATCAATGCCGCTGGGCGCCACAAATCCTCTGGCAATGGCTATCGCTTTCACTGCCTGGTTTAAGGCGCCGGCACCAATGGCCTGCATTTCTGCTGAACCTCTTTCTCTCAACACACCTGCCAATGCGCCGGCAACCGAATTCGGGTTGGACTTTGCTGAAACCTTTAATACTTCCATCGGCCGGATTCCTCCTCGTCAGATTCAGGATTCGCTTCACCTTTTACTATATTTTCATATTCCCTGGGCGCGAAAAATATTCCTTATCATTCATGCATGATGATTCATGCATGCTTCATGACGCTGCGCTGTCAATCCATCCAAGGCTGATCTTCCGTGAGGTGAAGCGCTTTGATCTGCAAGGCCATCCCGGTGAGATCATCCAGTTCAATCAACGTCGCATTCAACTGCCACTGGCCCCGATCCACTTCAAAACGAACGGGAAGCTGGGTCAAAAACTTCTTGATGATCATATCCTTTCTCATCCCGATGACCCCATCCTTGGGCCCGGTCATACCGACATCGGTTTGATAGGCGGTTCCCTGAGGCAGGATCCGGCAATCATTCGTCTGGACATGCGTATGCGTACCCAAAACGCAAGAAACTCTGCCATCCAGGTACCATCCCAAGGCGATTTTTTCCGCAGAAGCTTCCGCGTGAAAATCGACAAAGATGTGCTTTACCTGATCCTGAAGGGTCTCTAATATCTCATCGACGGTATGAAAAGGATTTTTCAGCGGGGGCAGATAGGTCTGTCCCTGGAGATTGATCACAGCCAGTTGATAGGACCCTTTTCGGAGAATCATCATGCCTTGACCAGGCGTACCTGGTGGATAATTGGCAGGCCTGACCATCCGCTTTTCCTGGTCAATAAATTCAAAGATCTCCTTGTTATCCCAGACGTGGTTGCCTAGTGTAATTCCGTCTGCTCCCCATTCAAACAGCTGCTTGGCGATTTTGAGATTGATGCCCCGCCCTCCCGCTGCATTTTCCCCATTGACGAGAATAAAATCGGGGCGGTATTTTTCCTTCAGTTTCGGCAAAAGGGTGGAAACTGCCCGACGCCCGGAGGAGCCCACAACGTCACCAATGAACAAGATCCGCACAGCCACACCTCCTCTAGTAATGGGCCATAGGCCTTCAAGAAAAGTATTTCCGTCCTTAAGAAAAAAAGGAAGTGGCGCAGGCCACTTCTCATCTCGCGTAATCGACAGCTCTGGTTTCACGAATCACAGTTACTTTGATGTGACCGGGGTAATCCAGTTCGTTTTCAATCCGTTTTCTTATCTCCCGTGCCAGTCGGTAGGTTTCAGCATCGTCCACCTTCTCCGGGTGAACCATAATGCGAACTTCTCGTCCCGCCTGAATGGCGTAGGATTTTTCCACCCCTTCAAACGACTCGCAGATCGCTTCCAGCTTTTCCAAACGACGGATATAATTTTCCAGAGTTTCCCTGCGCGCGCCAGGTCTGGCTGCCGATATCGCGTCCGCTGCAGTCACCAAAACCGAAATCACAGAATTGGCTTCCACTTCCCCATGGTGATACCCAATTCCGTTAATGACAACCGGATGTTCTTTATATTTTTTCGCCAATTCAGTACCTACCTCGACATGAGAACCTTCCACTTCATGATCAATTGCCTTTCCAATGTCGTGAAGCAAACCAGCCCGTCTGGCCAAAGCAACATCCTCATTCAATTCGGCAGCAAGCAATCCGGCCAGGATGGCCACTTCCACAGAGTGCTGCAAAACGTTCTGCCCGTAACTGGTTCGGAACTTCAAACGGCCGAGGATTTTGATGAGATCGGGGTGCAAGCCGTGCACGCCTGCTTCAAACATGGCTTGTTCACCGTATTCACGGATGCGTTCATCCACTTCCTTGCGCGCTTTTTCCACCATTTCTTCGATTCGCGCAGGATGAATGCGGCCGTCTGCCACCAGTTTTTCCAAGGCCACCCGCGCAATTTCGCGGCGAATCGGATCAAAGCCGGACAGGATCACCGCCTCCGGGGTGTCATCGATAATCAGGTCGATCCCGGTCAGGGTTTCTAGTGTCCGGATGTTCCTCCCTTCACGCCCGATGATCCTTCCTTTCATCTCGTCGTTGGGCAAAGATACGACAGAAACGGTGGTTTCTGCGGCATGATCGGCGGCACAGCGTTGAATCGCGATGGAAATGATCTCTTTTGCGATTTTGTCCGCTTCTTCACGCACTTTCAACTCGGCTTCCTTGATCCGTTGCGCCGCTTCATGCTTGACTTCCTCTTCCACTTGCTGAAGAATGGTGTTTCGCGCCTCTTCAGCGGTCAGTCCCGAAATCCGTTCCAGTTCCGCCTTTTGCTGGGTCAGAACTTCCTGTTGCTCTGCAATCAGCGATTGCAAATGTTGTTCTTTCTCCTGAAGATGTTGCTCCTTGTTTTCCAACGTTTCCATTTTCCGTTCCAAAGCCTCTTCTTTTTGCATGATCCGCCGCTCGAGATTGACTACCTCATTGCGGCGTTCCCGGATTTCTGCTTCGGCTTCAGAACGGAGGCGAAAGGCCTCATCCTTGGCTTCCAATATGATCTCTTTTTGTCTCGCTTCGGCTTCTTTTTTCGCGTTATCTACAATCTGTCGGGCGGCTTCTTCCGCACTGGAGATCTTTGACTCAGCAATCGACTTGCGCATCCAATACCCTGCTGCCAAGCCTGCGAACAATGCAACGAGGGTCGGGATGGCCACTGTGAGCAGATCCATCGTGCGTCCCCCCTCTCTAAAAAACGAGACCGGTTGAACGGTCTCACTGCGTTTTCGTACATTCCCATCGCATGCAGGTATGAATTGCGAAAAACAGGCAGCACCATGAGATTGCAGTCTCATTCTATGCTTTCAACCAGGGAATGTCAAGAATGGAACAGAGGCATTCAGGAAAAGAGGAGGTTCAGCACTTTTTGAATCACACTCTGGGAATAACCCCTGTAATACAGGTGACGCCCGATTTTGGCCCTCTTGTCACGGGGGGACAATTGCCTTCCCAACGACTTTTCCTTTTTTGCCGCCATGCGCTTGGCAAGCTGAAACAACTCATCCGGATCGAGGCTGGACAATATCGGTTCGTATATCGCATGGTCAATGCCCTTGTCGGACAGTTCCTGGGCAATTCGCAAGGGGCCATACCCTCTTTGCAGGCGGCGGGCGATATACTGTTCTGCATAAATGCGATCGTCCAAATATCCTTGCCGGCGGCAGTGCTCCAGCACCAGCCGGACAACCGGTTCGGAAAACCCCTGGCGTGACAAATGGCGCCTTACTTCGCCGGTTGTGCGCCAACTTGCCGCCAGATATCGATAAGCGCATGTTTTTGCCTGGATGAACGCCTCTTCCTGGAGAAGTTGGCGATGAAGATGTTCGTCCCAGACACATCCCTCTGTCAGACCGAATTTCAGGATGACCTCTTGATGAACGGTAATGGCGACTTCCCCATCCACCAGCACCTGGCAACGATGGGGCTGGGAAGGCACCGGCTCAATGGCGGTAATGAACGAACCAGTCATGTTGCTTTACAGATTTGCTTAAAGATCTGCCGGGAACGGGTCATCCGCTTCCGGGGGAACATCGGCCGACGAGACGATCCGAAGAGGGGTGATCTGGCAAACCTCGCGAATCTGCTTCTCGATTTCCTCGGCCACTTCCGGATGCTCCTTCAGGTACTGTTTGACATTTTCCCTTCCTTGCCCCAGGCGCTCTCCTTTGTAGGAATACCATGCCCCGCTTTTCTGGAGAATGTCCAATTCCGTGGCGATGTCGACGATGCTGCCTTCGCGGGAGATTCCCTCACCGTACATGATATCTACCTCTGCCTGGCGGAAGGGAGGAGCCACCTTGTTCTTGACCACCTTGATCTTGGTACGGTTCCCGACCATTTCATTTCCCTGTTTGATCGTCTCAGCCCGCCGCACTTCCAGGCGGATGCTGCTGTAAAATTTCAGCGCCCGGCCCCCAGGGGTGGTTTCGGGGTTGCCGAACATCACACCCACTTTTTCCCGAATCTGGTTGATAAAAATCGCGATACACTTGGACTTGTTGATCGCGCCTGAGAGCTTTCGCATTGCCTGAGACATCAGGCGCGCTTGCAAGCCAACATAATTGTCCCCCATCTCGCCGTCAATTTCCGCCTTTGGAACCAGCGCCGCCACCGAATCAATGACAATGATGTCCACTGCACCGCTGCGCACCAGGGCCTCCGCGATTTCCAAGGCCTGCTCCCCTGTGTCTGGCTGAGACAGGAGAAGCTCGTCAATATTCACGCCAAGATTCTGGGCGTACACGGGATCCAGGGCATGTTCCGCATCGATGAAGGCGGCTGTTCCTCCCAGCTTCTGGGCCTCCGCGATGGCATGCAGGGCCACGGTGGTTTTCCCGGATGATTCCGGTCCATAAATTTCAATGATCCTTCCCTTGGGGTAGCCACCGACTCCTAAGGCAATGTCCAGGGCCAGGGCGCCGCTGGGGATGGTTTCCACCTGGAGAGAGGCTTGCGCTTCTCCCAGTTTCATAATGGAACCTTTGCCAAACTGTTTCTCAATCTGTCTCAAGGCCATTTCCAAAGCCGCTTGACGATCTGCAGCCACATTCCTCTCCCCCTTGCCTATCAATAGCCTCTTTGTCCCTATCTTACCTGACGCTTGCGGAATGAACAAGCATATGTTCGATCATGGATGCAAAAGTGATGGGCCCATTGGGGCCGTGGCTCATAACGAACGGACGCTCCAATCCTTCTTTTTGGCTTTGTTGCGCGGCCTGGCCGGTTCTACATTGACGCGCACGCCTAAAAAGTGGACATGTTTCAATCCTTCCAGCACAAAGGGAGCCACCTGCTCTTTGACTTCAACAAAGGAATATTCATCAAACAGGTCAATCCGGCCGATGGATTGGGCAGTCACGCCGATCGTGCTGGTGATCAAATCGATCAGCATGCGCGGTTTTAATCCCGCCCTGCGGCCAACGTTGATAAACAGGCGAACCATTCCCAGGGATGCACCCGTGTCCCCAAAATCATATTCATTCCACTGGAGATTGGCAAGATGGGCGGAATAATGCAGATGCAGCGCAGCGCGGGCAATCTCTTTCAACGGATAATGGGCCTGCAGCTCCTCAATCAGCTCATCGTACTGCTCAAGCGCTCCCCCTTCATTCAAAACGGCCACCAGCTGTTCACGCCACTGTGATCGTTTTTTTCGCGTCACCTCTTCCAAGGAGGGAAGCTCCCGTGGAGTGATGCTCATTTTTGTCTGCTGCTGAATGGCGTGAAGCAACTTCATCTCCCTTGGCGTAACCAGCGTCATCGCGACGCCTGAACGGCCTGCCCGCCCTGTCCGTCCGATCCGGTGTACGTAACTTTCAGGATCCTGAGGGATGTCATAATTAATCACGTGGGAAACGTTGCTGACATCAATCCCGCGTGCCGCCACATCCGTGGCCACCAGCAGTTCAATCTCTCCTTCTCGAAAAGCCTTCATCACCTTGTCCCGTTGCATCTGGCTGAGATCGCCGTGAATGCCGTCAGCCAGGTACCCGCGTTCCTGCAGCGCCTCAGTCAACGCGTCCACACCTTTTTTGGTGCGGCAAAACACGATCCCCAGTTCCACTTCTTCACTGTCAATAATCCGGCACAGAACCTCCAGTTTATGGGATTCCAAAACGCGGTAATACACTTGTTCAATGTACGGGACATGGACATCGCCGTGGTTGATGGAAATGGGTACCGGCTCCTTCAGGTAACGCCTGGCCAGCCTCCGGATCTCCGCCGGCATGGTCGCGGAAAACAATAAGGTTTGCCGCTCCTTGGGCGTCGCCTTGATGATCTGTTCGATCTCATCAATGAAACCCATATCCAGCATTTCATCTGCCTCATCCAGAATCAGGTATTCCACCTGGCTGAGGTTGAGCGTGCGGCGGCGCAAGTGATCCAAGATCCGTCCCGGCGTGCCGATGACCACATGGACCCCCTGCTGCAAGGCGCGGATCTGGTGGCGAATGGATTGACCGCCGTAGATAGGAAGAATCCTCAGCGATTTATACCGGGAAATTTTTCGCAATTCGGCGGAGACCTGAATGGCCAATTCACGTGTCGGCGTCAGAATGATCGCTTGCACGGCCAGTTTTTTCGGATCAACCGCCTGGATGACAGGGATGCCAAAAGCGGCCGTTTTGCCTGTTCCCGTTTGCGCCTGTCCAATCACATCCTTGCCTTCCAAAATGACCGGGATACAGGCCGCCTGAATCGGCGTAGGCTCCTCAAATCCCATATCTGAAATGGATTTCAGGATTTCTTCTTGAATCGACAGTTCGGAAAAGCTTTTCACGTAGGCTTCAACCTTTCTCTCGCAACAATTGGATAAGTTTTAACATGGCCGTTTTGACGGCCCGTGTTTGAATTTCTTCCCGCCCGCCGGCGAATTGGTACTCCCGCACGTGCAGCTGTTCACCAAATTTCCAGGCGATCCACACCAGACCTACCGGCCGCCCTTCCAGCTCATCCGGACCCGCGACCCCTGTAATGCCGATGCCGCATGTCGCCCCGCACAAACGCTGGACGTGCCCGGCCATTGCCTCGGCGGTCTGGCGGGACACCGTGCCGTGCCGTTCCAACAGCTCTTGGGGAATGCCCAGCACGTCCCGCTTCGTGGCCAGAGAATAACTGACCACGCCGCCTGGAAATACAGAGGAACTGCCCGAAACAGAAGTGATCAGCTGACTGAGCCGTCCTCCCGTACAACTTTCGGCAACTGCCACTGTCTGGCCGCGTTTGCGCAATTCGTCCACCAGAATTTCTTCCAACCGCAGATGTTCTCCCTCACCATATATGTTGGTGGGGAAACGGCGGTACAATTCTTCAACAAGGGGCTGCAGCATTCGCTCGGCCTCTTCTTTGGAAGCGGCTTTTGCCGTCAGGCGTATTTTCACTTCGCGATCGCCTGCCAGCGGTGCAATGGTCGGATTGCTCTGTTGCTGGATTAAATCCTTGATTTGATCCTCGAGGAGTGACTCACCGATGCCGTAGAAGTTCAACACTTTAGAATGAATCACGACAGACTCGGGGAGAAGAGAGGTGAGAAAAGGGAGGACGAAATCCTGAACCATGGGCTTCATTTCTCGTGGCGGGCCGGGAAGCAAGACATACCAGACTTTCCTGTCCTCGTCGGAAACAGCCATGCCAGGGGCCAGGCCGAAACGGTTTTCGAAGATGTGGCTGCCCTGAACCACCATGGCCTGCTTGCGATTGTTTTCCGTCATCACGAGACCGCGTTTGGCAAAGAAAGCCGTGATTTTGTCCATCGAAGGCTGGTGCAGCACCAGCGGGCGCCCGAGCAGTTCGGCCACCATCTCCTTGGTCAGATCATCCTCTGTCGGTCCCAGGCCACCCGTCAGGATGATCAGGTCTGAGCGCTGGCGCGCAAGACGGAGCACCTCTTTGATGCGTGTCGCGTTGTCCCCGACCACCGTGTGATAATACACGCCAATGCCGATTTCTGCCAGCTTTTGCGAAAGATACTGGGCATTGGTATTGGCAATTTGCCCGAGCAACAACTCGGTACCCACTGCAACGATCTCCGATTTCAATTCCCAAGCCGCCCCTTTCGTTTCATCTTACCCGGCCTTCTGCAATATGGACCAGTTTTTTACAAAATATTCTACACCGGAGACGACTGTCAAGATCACCGCCAGCCAAATGGCAATATCCGCCATCGGAATCGCCAGCAGCGAAAAAGGAAAATTGTTGACGATTAACAGCGAAATGGCCACAATTTGCAATACCGTTTTCAGCTTTCCCATGCCACTGGCGGCGATGACCTGGCCGTCGGCCGCTCCCACCAGACGCAGTCCCGTCACCGCAAATTCCCGGCTGATGATGATGGTGGCCATCCAGGCGTCCAATCGCTGCATTTGAACCAGGGCGATTAACACAGCCGAAATCAGCAATTTATCGGCCAGCGGATCGAGGAATTTTCCCATATTGGTTACCAGCCGTTTTTTCCGTGCAATGTATCCGTCCAGACCATCCGTGATCGCAGCCAGGATAAACATGAAAACCGCGAGCATTTCATTCAACGTCAACAAAAAAACCATGACCACTGGAACCAATAAAATACGCGCCAGTGTGATTTTATTGGCTAAGTTCACACAATCCTGCCCCCCATAACAAATCAAAAAGCCGGATCCTCGTTTCGAAACGCTTCATAAAGATATTCACCGGCTTGCTTCCACCTGCTGGATAATATAGTTTTGTGGGCGTGCCAAATTCCCGGTTTCAATCGCTTGGCCATTGATGGTCAACTGAATGGCAGATGGCGCACCGATCCGAAGACGAACCGTCGAGGGCAGCTCCGTCTGGTCTTCTCCGGGCCAATGCAAGGTTTCTCCCGGCTGAAGTTCCTTACTGAACAGCTTAGGTCCTTTTGCATGATTCGCTCGGAGTTCAACCCAACATCTGTCTTTTGCCTGAATCTGGATGGCTATCTCATTCCCGGTCAATTCATAATAATCGTTTTGTCCTTCCTGTTTGACCAATTTAAGCTGCGCTGTAGGCTGTGTAGCGGCATCCTCTCCCGCTTCTCCCGGCTTCTCCTGCCCATTCGGCAACGGTTGTTCTTCCGTCTGGCCTGACAGCCCCTTCCCCAACGGCGGCGAGGTAGGCTCCTTGTCTTCCACGGAAAGATTCGGCAATGAGTTGGGAGGCAACGTCTGTCCCGGTTGGTTGAATTCCTGAGACGACCAGAACCAGTAGATGACGATGACGATCAGGCCTACAAAGGCGACGAGCAGGAGGCTTGAGAACCCCTTGGCGAAAAAGGACGGCTTCGGCTGCACCCGGTACCCTTGATGCCGCGCACTGCGAGGCGGTAAAGGGGCCGTATCGCCGTCTGATTTCGACTCTGGCGGAAGATAGGAAGCCAGCAGCTCATCCGGGTCCAGGCCCACCGCTTCCGCGTAACTTTTGATAAAACCACGGGTATAAAAATGCCCGGGCAACAGATCGAACCTTCCTTCTTCGATCGCTTGCAAATACCGCACCCGTATTTTCGTCTCTTCCGCGATCTCTTCCAGGGACTTTCCCTTCTCAAGGCGGGCCTGTCTTAAAATTTCGCCCAGGTTATCCAAGAGATAACCCTCCTTTCTATCTCACAGGCAACCACGAACGAAATTTATATGTACACGATTGTAACGTATGCACCAACCTGCTGCGAATATGAATATCGATTCCTTTTCAGGCAAAAAGTCCATTGCCCCTTTAGCATAACAAAAAAGCCCTTCTTGTAAAAGTACAAGTTGGGCTTTTTATCGGCTGTGGCTTTATTTGTGATCAACCAGTTTCACCATCAACCCGGCCAGCATCTTTTGCTCTTCTTCATTTCCTGCTTCCCAGAGCTCTTTTAATAACCGTTCTTCATTGTTTTTCGGGTCCACATGATTGGCCAGGTAATCGCCGATTTGATAAGCGATATTTTGGATGGTCTGATCATCCATGCCGGCATTTTGAGCCTGGTCTACACGTTGATTCAAAAAATCTTTCCATTGGCTGAAATTGTCCAAGATCGACATCTTCTCGCCTCCTCCGCATGTTTGAACCAAATGTTCAGTTGCATTTGTAATTTGCAACAGGAAAAAGAAAAATATGCATCTTTTTTTACCGCCAGCCTCCCGACAAGCCGATCACCTGGCCCGTCAAGTAGGATGCCTGTTCAGAGGCGAGAAATTGCACCAGCGCCGCCACTTCCTGTGCGGTGCCGAACCTTCTGGCTGGAATTTCCATCGTCAACCACTCTTTTTCCTCCGGATGAAGGTGTTGATTCATCGGCGTCTCAATCACGCCCGGGGCAACGGCGTTGACGGTAATGCCGGCGCCTGCCACCTCCTTGGCGAGCGCCTTGGTCATGGCGTTCAATCCTCCCTTGACGGTGGAATAAACCACTTCGTTGGCCGCGCCTACCTCGCCCCAGATGGAGGAAATGTTGACAATACGGCCGAAGCCTAATCGCATCATGTGGGGAAGGACCATTTGCGTCAGAAAAAAGCTGCAGCGCAGGTGAAGATTCACCATCATTTCCCATTCCTCGACCGTCACGTCCTGCGCCAGGCCATGCATGGCTATGCCGGCGTTGTTGATCAGAATATTAGGATAAAATGAATGCCGCTCCATCGCTTCGCCAATCCGGGACAATCCTTCCAGCGTCGATAAATCGGCCGATACGGTATGCACCATGACACCTTTTTGCAGGCATTCCTCGGACAGCGCGCGGATCGACGCCTCCGAACGAAAATAGTGGAGCAAGAGGTGATCCCCTTGCTCCGCGAAACTCCGTGCGATGGCGCTGCCAATTCCCCCACTGGCTCCGGTAATCAAGACCCTTCTCCCTGTATTCAATGAAGCATCCCTTCCTCGTTCCCATTCTCCGCCGCGGCGGTTCTTATCATGGCCATTTGCGTTCGAAGTCATTTTCCGTTATGCAAAGGAGGCGGTTTTCCGAACCCTTTGTTTGGACTAACGGGAAACAAGCGGTTCGACGATTGAAACGGCCATCTGTTCCGGGTGCAAATGTTCCCGCATCCGGCGGTTCACGTCTTCGCAAGTGATCCGTTCCAGCATCGGCAGCACGGCAAACAGATCGGTCCCGTTAAACCGGTAACTTGTAAACTGATTGGCAATAAACTCGAGTGAGTTGAGCGAACGAAGCCACTGTCCGATCTTTTTGCGACGCACCCTTTCAAACGTCTCCTCGGATAACCCCTCGTCTAGGTGTCTTGCGAGACGCTCTTTCACGATGGACAGCAAGCGCTCGGGGTCAGGCGTGTCTCCGCCGACCATCGTAAAGGCGAATGCTGTCTCTTCCACCAACTGGTAACCAAAGCTGTCATCAATCAGATTTTCATCGTAAAGCTGCTGATACAACTCCGAACCGGTGCCGAACAAAGCCTCCATCGCCAGCTCCGTTTCGCACTCCCGGCGAAGCAAAGCATCGCCGGAAAGCAACCGGCCTTCCTTGAATCCAAACATCAGCTTGGGCACGCCGACAGACAATTGACGCCGGCGCTCCGGATTCGCCACCTCCTGCGGCTCTTCAGGATAAAGGCGGGTCACCTCTGATGGCGGCGCAAAGGTTTTGGCGGCTTGATTTTCTCTCACCCAATGGATGACTTCATCCGGATCAATCTGCCCAACGACAAACAGCAACATGTTGCTCGGATGGTAAAACGTCTCGTAACAGCGGTAGAGCATCTCTTTCGTAATTCGGGAAATGGATTCCACGCTTCCCGCAATGTCAATCCGTACGGGATGGCGCTGATAGAGAGCCTGGATCAGGCCAAAATACACCTGCCAATCCGGATCGTCCTCATACATCCGGATCTCCTGCCCGATAATCCCTTTTTCCTTTTCCACGTTTTCGTCGGTAAAATAGGGACGCTGCACGAAATCAAGCAAAGTCAACAAATTTTCCTTGACCTTGTCCGTGCAGGAAAACAGATAGGCCGTCCGTGTGAAGCTGGTAAAGGCGTTGGCCGAAGCGCCCTGCTGGGAAAAACGGTGGAAAACGTCCCCATCCTCCTCTTCGAACATTTTGTGTTCCAAGAAATGAGCAATTCCGTCCGGGACCTCTATCGGTTCCCCGTTCCTTAACCGGAAATGGCGGTCGATGGAACCGAACCGGGTCGTGAACGTGGCATATGTTTTCCGGTATCCGGGCTTAGGCAGGAGAAAAACCTGTAAGCCGTTCGGCAATGTTTCATGATACAAGGTTTCCTCCAAACGCGGCACATGCACTGGTTGTAATGCCATCAGACAGCCCCCTCCTCTTGTTGCCGGTTTCGCAGAAAGTAAACCGTGTCCAGTTCAATCCTTTCTGCCACTTGCTGGATCTCCTCGCGGGTGACCGACAAAATCCGCTGGATCAATTCATCCGGCGTCTGACGGACCCCGGCCACCAGGCCGCGGAAGGCGTAATCCACCAACAGGCCGGCGCGATCGTGGACTTCGCGCAGATGATGGACCAGCAACGACTTGGTCTGCTCAATTTCCAACTGGCTGAAGTTCCCTTGCCGCATCATCTCCAACTGCTCTTTGACAATGTCGAGGGTCCGTTGATAGTTGGACACCTCAATCCCTGTCTGGATCATCAGGATGCCTTTCAGGCTGTCCAGCCGGGAGGAGGCGTAATAGGCAAGGCTCGCCTTTTCCCGGACATTGCGAAACAGCTTCGAGTGAGCGAAACCGCCCAGAAGGCCGTTGTACACCATCAACGCCGGGTATTCCGGCGAAGCAAGCGTAAGGCCTCCGGTACGCAAGCCCAGATTGAGCTTTCCCTGGGTCACATCCAATTCCTCGACGACCGAACGCACTTCGTCGACATGGATCGGATCGCCGCCGGCAGGAGACAATGGCTTCACCTGCCTGGTTTGAAAGGTGAAATGCCGCTGGACGGCAGATACGACGTCTTGTTCTTGAACCTGGCCGACAACAAACAGGTCGATGGGGCTTTGCTCGAGCACTCGCCGGTAATGCTGGAACAACGGTTTGGATTCCACCGTTTCCAGATCCTCCAGCCGCCCGTACGGCAGCAGGCGAAACGGTTCATTCTGGCACATCTCTTCGATACAACGTTCCTGGGCATAACGGATTTTGTCATCGATGATTCCCTGAATCTGGCGGCGCAGCGAATCTTTTCCCGCCTCCACATAACGCGGCGCAAATCCGCCCTGTTCATCGACGAGCGGGTGCAACAGGACATCGGCGAGAAAGGCGACCCCTTTCTCAAGCAGGTCCTTTTCCCCGCTGAGGTATTTCGCGTGCGGAAGATCGAGATAAAATTGAAGCACTTGCCGCTCTCCTCGTTTATCCACGTCCACCTGAAAAGATGCGCCGTAGAGATTGTCCAGGTAACGTTTCATCGCCTGTATCGTCGGGTAGCGGGCGGAACCCCGCTTGAGCACCTGGGCCAGCATGGCCGTGGGTGTCACAGCCTCTTCCGTCAAAGCCTGCTGCATCATCAGGACGAGGGTCACTGTTTTAAATTGTTTTGTCGGGTAGATATGCAGATTCATCCCGGGAAGAGAGGTGGAACGAAACCATGGTCCTGTGTTCGGAGACATCCATGTACCCCTTTCAACGTGTTCGTTTATTTTATCCATATCGTTGCCATCAGTGTAATAAAAAAACATAAAAAAACGACCGTGCGGCCGTTTTCTTACTCCATCTTGGCAACAAGAACTTCCATTTCTCGTATTTTCAACGTCCCATCATCCATGATGTCGTAAATTTTCGTCCCTTCTTCATCATCGGGTTCAAACTCGATGTAGCAATCACTGCAATAATAGCGATGCAGGCCGATCTGGCCAATTTTGGTTCGATGGCAAAGCGGACACTCCATCTCCCATCACCTACTTTTTCGTTGTCGACATACCATCATGAAATAATTATAACTATTCTAATGAACAGAGGTCAAGAAAACATTTTTCACCCGACCTGATCCGGTTTGATCAGTACCTCACGCGGCTTGCTTCCCTCATAGGGACCGACGACACCATGACTCTCGAGGGCGTCAATCAGACGGGCCGCCCGGGTGTAGCCGATATGCAAGCGCCGTTGCAACAGGGAAACGGAGGCCTGCTGCGCCTCAATCACCAACTGCATCGCCGCTTCGAACAGTTCATCCTCTTCTTCAACCTTGCTCGCCTGCATCGTTTCTGACAGGATTAGATCCTCACGATAAGACGCTTCCTGTTGAGACTTGACATAGGATACCACCGCTTCCACTTCCCGATCGCTGACAAAGGCTCCCTGTACCCTGACGGGCTTGGGATATCCAACCGGGAAATAAAGCATGTCCCCGCGCCCAAGCAGTTTTTCCGCGCCCGCCATGTCCAGGATGGTGCGGGAATCCACTTGCGATGAGACGCCAAAAGCGATCCGCGAGGGGATATTGGCCTTGATGAGCCCCGTGATGACGTCCACCGAGGGCCGTTGCGTGGCAATGATCAAATGAATGCCAGCCGCTCTCGCCATTTGCGCCAACCGGCTGATCGCTTCCTCCACATCGCCGGGTGCCACCATCATCAAGTCCGCCAATTCATCGATAATCACCACGATATAAGGGAGCTTCTCCTGCCCCCGCATCTCCATCATCTGATTGTACCGTTCAATATCGCGCGTGCCCGTCTGGGCAAACAGCTGATAACGGCTTTCCATCTCCTGCACCACTTTCTTCAGCGCCATCGACGCTTTCCGGGGATCGGTGACAACCGGAATCAGCAGGTGCGGGATCTCATTGTAAACGCTCAGTTCCACCATCTTTGGATCGATCATCAAGAACTTCACTTCATCCGGACGGGCTTTGTACAAGAGGCTGATGATCATCCCGTTGATACACACGCTTTTCCCCGAACCGGTGGCACCGGCGACCAGCAGATGGGGCATCTTGGCCAGATTCCCGATCACCGGCTCACCGGAAATATCCCTGCCCAAGGCAACAGACAATTTGCCGTCGCTATCCCGGAATGCCGGCGACTCAATCACTTCCCGCAGGGTGACAATGGAGATTTCCGGATTGGGCACTTCAATCCCCAGCGCCGACTTTCCGGGTATCGGCGCTTCAATCCGGATATCTTTGGCCGCCAGGGCCAGAGCCATATCATCGGCCAAACTGACGATTCGGCTGACCTTGACACCCGTCTCCGGCTGCAGTTCAAAGCGGGTGACGGCCGGACCGCGGTGAACCTGCGTCACCTTCGCCCGGACTCCAAAGCTGTCCAAGGTTTGTTCCAGTTTTTTCGCAAGTTGATGGATGGAACGGTTCTTTTGCTCGGAAGCAGACTTGTTCCCTTTCTTCAATAACCGGACAGGCGGAAGATGGTACGGTCCTTCCAAACTTCCCGTCTTCGCCTCCGGCAACGGTGCCCCTAAATCGCTGCGCGAGTGGCTTTTCCAGTCGCTGCCGTCTTCATCAAGCGCGTGCTTTTCTTCAAAGAGCGGGCCGGCCGTCGTTTCCAGGTGCCTCTTCGCTTCGTCAAGCAACGGTTCGGGGGCCAAAGAGGCATGATCATCATCCTCTTCTGTTGCATGCGCGTCCGATTGTTCCATATCCGGAAACAAGGTTCCCTCGACATCCCTTTTTTCCGGCGTCAGCTCGTTTTCCGCCGTCTGTTCCCGCGGTTCTTTAAATGCTGGCTCCTCTTCACTCGTCAAGTTTTTTTGGCGGGCTTGGCGCTTCTCCAGTTGCCGGTTGAAAAAAGCGTACAGCCGTTCATTCACTGTCCGCGCAAGATTCCTGAACCACTGCAGGAGCACAGCGAAGGTACGGACATAGGAAAGATTGGTCAACAGCAATAAACCGAGGAGAAGCAGGAGGATGACCACGATCTTTGTCCCGTTAACGTCAAAGAGAAAAGAAAAAAGCGTAAAGAGCAGGGCGCCCAGCATTCCCCCGCCGGCTCCCGGCGTCGCAGTCCCTTGCAAGTGTTCCGCCTTCTGCGCCCATAACGTCTCCCAGGTCAGGGAAAGAATATGCTGGCCGGACAAAAGCCCCTGATTGGCAGCCACCTCATAAAAGCGGATGTGCGCCAGCAGCAAGACAGCCAGCAGCAGAAGCAAAAAACCGCTCCACCGGTAAGACAAGCGCAGCAACCAGCGGCGCCTGATCATCAGATAAAGCCCCCATCCGGCAAAACAAAGGGAGATCAAAAATCCCCAACTGCCGGCGATCAGAAAAAAGAGAAAGCTGATGTAACGCATTTTCCCATAACCGATGAGGGAAATCAGGGAAAAGGTCAACAGCACCAGACCGTAAGCTTCAAACTTCAATTCCTCACGAAAGCCTTTCCGCTTCTCCGCCTTTCGACCTGCCATGCCTCAAACACCCCAAAAGAAAAAAGCAACAGAAACGGCAACTGAACGTTGCTTGTTGCTTTTTCGTCGATCTTGTATTGCATTATATCACAAGCACATCCCGCTGTGTTAGAAATTGGGAACGTTCATGGGCTTGGCCGAAAATGGATGACCCGCCCAGGTGCATACTTTGCATTTAAATAATCTTGCGGGTTCGGACTGATCAATCGGACGATCCGGTACTGGGCCGGAGTCAAAGGTTCGATGATCATCGTCATGTCATTGATTTGCACTTCCTGAAAATGCCTTTCCTGATCCATGCCTTCCAGGATATATTCGACAGGCATAGCGGAATATATGATCATCGCCAACCCTCCTTTTCATTGAACCAGTTCCTGTTCCCTGCGGGCCCTTCGCGCCGCTTCGATCCGCCGGTTTAATTCTCTGAACGCCTGGTCCAGTCCGCCGACGGCATCCATCAATCCATATTTTACGGCATCGACGCCGCTCACATTCGTCCCCACATCCCGTGTCAATTCCCCGGTTTTGAACATCAACTCTTTAAACTTTTCCTCCGTGATGCGGGAATGAGAGGTGACAAATTTGACCACTCTTTCCTGCATCTTATCAAGGTATTCAAACGTCTGCGGCACCCCTATGACCAGTCCCGTTAAACGAACGGGATGAATGGTCATCGTGGCTGTCTCGGCGATCAGCGAATAGTCGGCAGCAACAGCAATGGGAACGCCGATACTGTGCCCGCCGCCTAACACCAGCGAAACCTTGGGCTTGGAAAGCGAGGCGATCATTTCGGCAATCGCCAATCCCGCTTCAACATCTCCCCCCACTGTATTTAAGACCACCAGCAGCCCTTCAATCTTCGGATTTTGTTCGGCTGCCACCAATTGAGGAATCACATGTTCATATTTCGTTGTCTTGTTCTGGGGCGGCAAAACCATGTGTCCCTCAATCTGGCCAATAATGTTCAAAAAATAGATATTCGATTCCGCCGTCGGAACCTGCGGCACGCCCAATTGCTGAATCGATTCCAGCGGCCCGGACTTTTCCGTATTCTGTTCTAACCCTGTCTGTTGCGGTTTTTCTGGAAATTGTGTCATCCAATTCCTCCTTCCGCTTCAAAGCCATACAACCCAAACTTAGTATGGAATGAACCTTTATGAATCATACCAGCCAAAAAAGCCGGAAATCCTTCGCATGGATTTCCGGCCTTTGGCGATATGATGCGTCTTGATGATTCGTCTTGGGAGAAAACAACCTGATTGCGGCAACGGAAGCGGTTCCCCGGTTTTTTCGCTGTCTCGCCTCAGACGTGAGATAAGATGAAGGGATATATCGAGGATAGCGCCATTTGGCGATCTGCGTACCCCGCCTCAAAAACGGCTTTTGGCATCCCATACACAACACAGGATTCCTCGGCTTCGACGACGACCCGGCCATGATGTTCTTTGACCTTTTTGCATCCTTCGAGCCCATCAACCCCCATCCCGGTAAGAATCACTGCCAGCAACCGACCGCCAAAAATGGGCGCTGCAGAAAGAAGCGTGACATCCACGGAGGGCTTGTACAATGTGGGGATGGGAGATTCCGCTTGGATTCTCAGGCACTTGCTGCCGTTCCTCCGTTCCTCAATCAACGTCTGGAACCCGGAAGGCGCAATGAAAATCGTCCCTGGTTCAAGCAAGTCCCCGTCCTCGGCCTCTTTCACATGCAGATTGCAAAGATGGTTAAACCGGTCGGCAAAGGATTTCGTAAATCCCGGCGGCATATGTTGAACCACCAGGATAGGCACTGGAAAGTCAGGCGCAAATCTGGGAAGGACGGTTTGCAATGCAGAAGGCCCGCCGGTAGAACTTCCGATAATCACAAGGTCTATTTGAGATGCGCTTTGTTTTTGCACATGTGGATGCTCTGGATACGCCATTGGTCGGGTTGCTTCCGGTATTCTCGCAACAGCGGCGGCCTTGATGCGCTCTAAAAACTCCTTTACCGAATCTGGATCCAAAGGGTCTTTGAGCAAGTCGGATTTCAGAAAAACATCCACCGCCCCAAGCTCCAATGCATCCAATGTCGCCTTTGTTCCCACGCCGGTAAACGAACTCAGCATGACCACAGGAACCGGCGACACTTTCTGGATTTGCCTCAACGCCTGTAACCCGTTCATTTCCGGCATTTCCACATCCATCGTCACCACATCCGGCCGCAGGCGTTGCACTTTCTCGACCGCTTCTTGGCCATTCCTCGCTGCGCCCACTGTATAAAGTTGCCCGTCGCTTTCTATAATTTTGCTGATGGCTCTCCGCATAAAAGCGGAATCATCGACGACTAGGACTCCGTACTGCCGCATAGGACGAATCTTCCTTCCGATAATAAAAGCTCTGCTCCGTGTGGATGGGTTTAAATCCTGTGCCCATTCCCGTAATGCTTTCTGCATGTCCCAGGAATAACGAGCCTCCGGGCACCAACCGGTCGTAGAAACTAGCAACCACCTTCTGAATGGCCGTTCTGTCGAAGTAGATCAAAACATTGCGGCAGAAAATAACGTCAAATTCCCCCAACGTCTCTATCTCGTCGCGGTTAAGAAGGTTTAAGCAGCGGAATTGAACGCTGCTCCGGATCAAGTCAATCACTTGATACCCTTCATCCCGTTCCACGAAGTACTTTGCCAGGTAATGCTCGGGCATTCGCCGAAAAGAAAGGGAATGTTTCGCATACCACCCTTGCTTGGCGACTTGCAAAGCTTTTTTATTGATATCCGTCGCAAGGATCTCGACGGAATGGAGCGGAACGCATCCGGATTCTGCCACCAGGATCGCCAACGTGTATGGCTCTTCCCCGGTTGAGCAGGCGGCGCTCCAGATGCGAATCTGATTTTTCCCTGTCAATTGCGGGAGAATGATGGTTTGAAACACCTCCAACTGGTTTTCTTCTCGGAAAAAAAAGGTTTCATTGATCGTAAGCAACTCGATGACAATATCCCATTCTTGCGGATGATTCTCTATATACCGGACATATTGCCAGATCGACATCCCCAATTCTTTTGTTCGTTTCAAAATTTTGCTTTCCAACAAGGAATGGTTTTGCAAATAATTCAAGCCACAATACTCATAAACCAGTTTTGCCAGATGTTTCAAAGCCATGTCCTCCATGATGAATCACCATGCGAATGGATGTGCCGGCCGCTGACAATGCAGGAATGACGTTGTCAGCGCCGAAGAGCTTGTGCAACGGCATCTCAGCGCAGCGCTTCCAAAGATTCCCGTATCGCATCCGTTTTTTCAGCCAGTTCACGCGTACTCGCCGCCATCCGTGCCACATCATGCATGTCCCGCTGCAGCACATCCCTGGTTTGTCTAAGAGCAAAAGCCACATTTTCCGCCTCAGCCGCTTGTGCTTTTGTGCCTGCGGTCACTTGTGCGATCTGTTCCGCAACCTCTTTTACGATCTTCAGAACATGTTCGGTCTGTTTCGTTTGTTCTTGTGTCGCCACCGTTATCTGGCGAACTTGTGCGCGCGAATGATCCACGCTTCTGAGGATCGCATCCACACCCTGCGCTTGTTGCTTGGTTGCCGCGGATACTTGGTCCGCCTGCGCGGTCACCTTTACGATGGCGTTCACGATATCTTTTCCATGTTTTGTTTGTTCCTCCGTGGCCGCGGTAATTTGGCGAATCTGTTCACGGGCATGGACAATGCCTTTGATGATTTCCTCAATGCCTTGCGCCTGTTCAATCGTTGCCTTCGTCACTTCCTCGGCCTGATGCGCAACGTTTTCTACCGCTTTGACGATCTCACGTGCCTGCTTGGATTGCTCGACAGTAGCTGCTGTAATTTGCCGGACTTGCTCGCGCGCATTTTCCACCCCCTTGATGATTTCTTCCATCACTGCCGCTTGCTCTTTGGTGGCCTGGGTTACTTGTGCCGCCTGGTTGGCAACGTCTTCCACAGCTTTGACGATTTCACGGGACTGTTTTGATTGTTCCACGGTCGCTGCCTCAATTTGACGAACCTGTTCACGGGCATTGGCAACCCCTTTGATGATTTCCTCCATGCCAAGCGATTGTTGTACCGTGGCTTCTTTCACTTGCGCCGTTTGGAGGGTGACATTTTCGACGGCATTGATAATCAGTTCGCTTCCCTTGGCTTGTTCTTTCGTCGCGACGGTGATTTGGCGAACTTGTTCCCGGGCATTGACTATCCCTTTGACGATCTCCTCTACGCCGGCCGCTTGTTCTTTGGTTGCCTGCATGATCTGTGTCGCTTGGTTTGTGACGTTCTCGACGGCTTTGACGATCTGCTCGCTGCCTTTGGCTTGCTCGACGGTCGCCGTCGTAATCTGGCGAACCTCTTCCGATATGTTTTCAATCCCAGTGACAATTTTGGCAATTGCTTCCCCCGCTTCATCAGCCAGTTTGCTTCCCTCATCCACTTTTTGGGCGCCCACTTCAATCGCCTTGATCGCGTCCGCCGTTTCACCTTGAATCCCTTTGATCAGGCCCGCAATCTCTTTCGTAGCAGTAGCGGTGCGCTCCGCCAGTTTTCGAACTTCATCGGCGACGACCGCAAACCCTTTTCCGTGTTCCCCGGCTCGCGCCGCCTCAATCGCCGCATTCAATGCCAGGAGATTGGTTTGTTCGGCGATGTCGTCGATCACTTCAATGATGCTGCCGATTTGTTCCGAACTCTTCCCCAAATTGTTGATCACATCAGAAGCCCGTTTGACGACATTGGCGATTTCTTTCATTCCAATCAACGATTGATTGACTGCTTTCAGCCCATCTCTGGCATCGAGTTGGACTTTTTCGCTTAATTGGTTTACGTTTTGGGCGTTTTGGGCGACTTGTTCAATCGACGCCGCCATTTGTTGAATCGCCGCTGATGTGTCGTGGGCTGATTTTTGCAGAGAACTGGTATTATCCGCCACGCCTTTGATGGATTGGCCCATTTGTTCGATGGCGGCCGAGATTTCTTCGACCGAGCTTGCCGTGCTTTCGGCGTTGCCGGCCACCTGCTGAATGGATGCCGCCATTTCCTGGATCGCGGCAGAGGTTTCTTCGACCGAAGCGGTCAAGCTCTCCGCATTGGCCGCCACGCCTTTGATGGATTGGCCCATTTGTTCGATGGCGGCCGAAATTTGTTCGACCGAGCTTGCCGTGCTTTCGGCGTTGCCAGCCACCTGCTGAATGGATGCCGCTATTTCCTGAATCGCGGCAGAGGTTTCTTCTGCCGAGGCCGTCAAGCTCTCCGCATTGGCCGCCACGCCTTTGATGGACTTGCCCATTTGTTCGATGGCGGCCGAAATTTGTTCGACCGAACTTGCTGTGCTTTCGGCGTTGCCGGCCACCTGCTGAACGGATGCCGCCATTTCCTGGATGGCTGCAGCCGTCTCTTGTGCAGAGGCGGTCACGCTTTCTGCATGATGGGCGACCCCTTTTACCGACCTGCCCATTTGCTCGATGGAGACGGAAATGTGCTCCACCGTGCCTGATGTGCTTTCCGCGTTTCCGGCCACTTGTTGAACGGAAGCCAGCATTTCTTCGATGGCTGCCGCAGACTCCTGCGCGGTTATGGTCAAGCTTTCCGCATTCCCCGCTACGCCTTTCATCTGTTGTCCCATTTGATTCATGGATGCTGAAACTTGTTCAAGCGCGTTTGCGGTACTTGCCGCACTTGTGTCCACTTGCCGGAGCGAAGCCGCCGTTTCCTCCAGAGCAGCCTGAACATCTTCCGTCATGCCCGTAATAGATTCCGCATTTTTCGCCACTCCTTGAATGGATTTCATGATTTCTTCCATCATGGCCGCCGTCGATTCCATTGCCGCTGATTGTTCATCGGTCCCTTTGGACATTTGCTCGGTGATGACGGCAAGCTCTTTCAGGGTTTGTTCAACGTTTTCCGAGATGGCAATGGCCTTTGAAATTGTTCCATTGGCATCGATGAATTTAAGCGCCATTTGTTTCATTTTCATGTTCGATTCCCCCTTAAATGACTTCCTGTAAAGTTGGCATGCGGTTCTCCACCATCTTTGCGATTCCGATGACATCTAAGATCAGTGACACGCTTCCGTCGCCAAGGATCGTGGCGCCTGAGATTCCGTCAATTTTTCCGATGTAGGAACCGATCGATTTCACCACGATTTCCTGGTTGCCGATCAACTCATCAACCACGAGTCCCAGACGTCTCTCGGCCACCCCGACCACAACAATGAACACGTTCTTGTGCTTTCGTCCCTGTCGTTCGATTCCGAAGTGGTCATGCAGCCAAATCAATGGAATGGCTTTGTCTCGAATGACGGCCACCGCTTGCTCCTTGACCGTGTTGATCTCGCCGACGCGAATGCGGACGATTTCTACGACGCTGCTCATGGGTAACGCAAATGTCCGGCCATTCAGCTTAACCAATAGCCCCGTTACAATGGCCAGCGTCAATGGGAGTTTAATGGTAAACGTTGTACCTTCCCCCGGCCGGGTTTCCACCTCGATCAAGCCGTTCAGTTTCTCAATCTGGGACCGGACGATGTCCATGCCAACTCCCCGGCCGGAAATGTCGCTCACCGTTTTCGCGGTCGAGAATCCGGGATGGAAGATCAGATCGATGAGCTCTCGCTCAGTCATTCCTTCCGCTTCCTGAGGGGTAATCAGTTCTTTTTGGATCGCCGATTGTTTCACCTGCTCCGGATCAATGCCGGCTCCGTCATCTTCAATGGTCAAAACGACTTGATTTGCCTGATGGGATGCGGCAATCCGCAGAGTTCCCTTTTCCGGCTTATTCTTCTGTCTCCGGACCTCCGCTTTTTCGATCCCATGATCCAGCGCATTCCGGATGAGATGAATGAGCGAGTCGCCAATCTCTTCGATCACTGTCCGGTCCAATTCGGTTTCCTGTCCCTCCATCACCAAGTTGACTTCCTTCCCCAGTGTGTTTGAGAGATCCCGGACCATTCGAGGAATTCTGTTGAACAGTTGATCAATCGGCGACATTCTTGTTTTCATCATCGTTTCTTGCAGTTCCCCGACCACCCGCGAGATATGGTTCGAAATCTGCTCCAGTTCTTCAATGGTTTCATCCGTCGTATACCTGTTATGTAAAATGTGACTGACCTGAGCGATGCGGGTTTGATCAATGACCAGTTCGCCCACTAGGCTCATGAGCCTTTCCAGGCGTTCCACGTTCATTCGGATGGTTTGAGCGGTCCGCCTCTTTCCTTTGCTCACCTGCGCCTGCTCTTCGTCCCGAATCCATCGCTCTCCTTTTTTTGCTTCACCATCTTTCTCCTTCACGGCATAGGGATAAACCTTTACGGATTTGACATCATGCATGTTTTGAATGTGCGACGCTACCGATGAGGCATCCAGTGATGTGGCAACGAGGTAGAAGATGCGGTTTGGCGTTGGTTCTTGCGCATTCAGGCCCAATTTCGGCAGGGTGCCGACAACCTCTCCAAATTCCCGGATCTGGTTCAGAATCACCAATGCACGGGCCAGCTTCATCTCACACTCCGGATCGATGACCACTTCGCAAGCCCATACATGCTGTCCGTGATGCACGGCTGCTGTAAGCTGCGCTTGCTGTTCCGGCTGCAAAAGGAATGCCGTGTCATGGAATGATTGATCATCAGGCGCCGTCGCTTTGTTGTCAATCAGCTTGCGAAGCTCCAGAATCAGCGGTTCACTGTTTGTCTGAATCCTCCCCGCCGCAAACTCGTCACGGAGTGTCCGGAGCAGATCCAAACATTGGAATAACAAATTCACGATGGGTTTCGTTACCGGCAGGAGATGGCAGCGGATTTGCTCCAACACATTTTCCATTTCATGGGCTACCTTCTTCATTTCCTCAAATCCCATCGCCGCGGAAGCGCCTTTCAGCGTATGGGCCACGCGAAAGATGTTTTGAATCATCTCCGGCGACTCCCCCTTTTGTTCCAGCTGAAGGACATCTTGTTCAAGCTGTTGGAGCAGTTCTTCCGCCTCATCCAGAAACGCCCCGAATAATTCGGAATTATCCAACATTTTTACATCAACAACCTCCCTATTCGAAAAGCACCTGATGAATGTTTAGAATGCTAACCAATCCCTCTTCGGTTTGGCCAATTCCCTCAATATAGTTCCCGTCAATCCCTGAAACAATTTCGGAAGGAGGCTGGATATCCGTGAAGGTAGTGACTTTGTGCACCCCGTCAACCACAATCCCGACGATTTCTTCCCGGATCTGAACGACGACGATCCGAGTCGATTTGGTAACCGGTGCGTCAGTGAAGCCAAAACGTCTGCGGAGGCTCATGATGGGCACAATCTTGCCGCGAAGGTTAATTACACCAAGAATATACGGTTTGCTGTTCGGAACCTCTGTAATCTTTTGCATCTTGATCACTTCGAAAATATCATAGATGCGCAGAGCGTATTTTTCTGCACCCAATTCAAGAACAACGTATTGAACATCTAACGTTGCTGACACATCGACTTCCCCCCTTTCCAGCCGCCAAATCGGTTGTTTCGGTCTGTATCCCCCTATTCTGCCACCAGGGTCCGAATCCTTTCGCTCCAGCCAATGGAAGGCCATGAACGAACAAGCATAGATACCGCCCTGACTGGCGATCCTGATCATCGTTCCGCTTCAAAACGATGGACGCAAACGCTGTATCCATTGGAATATCCGTTTCTCTTTGAATGTGAATCGCTTTTTGACTTGATGGGCGGCAATTATAACGTCTATTTTCATCAGGATGTACTCCGGGCTTCTTTAAACGTTCCGCTGAAGAAAGTAAAATAATTCTTCCTTGGATCAGACAGATTTTTTTTCTTGATGCAAGGGATGAGATAATCTACTGTATCTGTCTCATATCTCTTTTCTGTCATCATCTTTTCTGTGCACTGCCTTCAACCGCTTGAAAACGGACATCGTAAGGAGATCTCTCCGTCGATCGTCAGGTGTCTAAAGGCAAATGCATGTTGCTATCAAGAACGGTTGTTTGTGTGGCATTGTACCGCTTCTTCTTTCGTAAAAAGATCTTCGATTCCCACGCCGAACAACTCGGCAAGGCGCGCCAAACGATCAGCAGTGATTCGCCGTTTTCCGGTTTCGATATAGTGGTAGCCGATATTGGATTCGTAACCAATCGCTCTTGCGACATCCTCTTGAGTAAGGCCTTTTTTAAGCCTTAGTTCACGCAGTTTTTTGTAATTTAGCTGCATATTACCACCTCCCTAGAAAAAACTACCGTAATGGCAGCCTTTAAAATAATAAACTACCTAATCTGTAGTGTCAATATATTTCCTTTTCGGTAGCTTTTATTCCCAAATTGGTAAACATAAATTAAAATATTGCCAAAATGGTAAATCAGGGGTGTAAATGGAAGCATGTTCGGAGAAAGGCTGAAGAAAGCAAGAAAAAAAAGCGGCATGACACAAATGGAGCTGGCGCAAAAATTGAATTTAACGGATGCCACGCTCAACCGATATGAGAAAGGGCATCGAAAGCCTGATCCGGAGACACTTTCCAAAATCGCAGAAATCCTTCACGTATCGGTGGATTGGCTGTTGGGTCGTACAGACAATCCCGAACCATTTCCAAACTTTGAAGAACTTCTTAAAAAAATGGGCGGCTGGCCTGCGGGTGAGATGGTTCCTATTCCTGTACTCAGTGTCATCCGTTGCGGCAGCTCGATCTATGCCGAGCAAAATATACTCGGATACGAAATGGTGTCCGCCGATGTGATACGTGGAGAAGAGTATTTTTATTTGAAGGTGACTGGAGATTCCATGTCCGGCGTCGGCATGATTCCTGGAAGTTTTGTTTTGGTCAAACGCCAGGACTTTGTCAATGATGGTGAAATTGCAGTGGTGATCGCAGATGGCAATGAGGCAACCATCAAGCGTGTGCGTTTCATAAACGGACAGGTGATGCTCATTCCTGCAAATCCTGCATATGAGCCAAAACTTTATCATGAAAAGGAAGTCAAGATCATCGGCAAAGTCGTGCAGACCATGATCAAGTACGACTGATACCCTTTCACTGCAAGAACCCGCGGGCTTTTTCGGTGCCCATGCGGCCGTTTTTCATCAATCGGGTGAACATATAAAGGCGGCTTCAGCACGGTTTGGTCAAACGCGTATCACCATTTTCTTGGATCTGTCTTGTTCTCCCCGATACGCAAAAATGAAAAGCCGAAAACCCTTGTGGCACAAGGATTTCCGGCCTTTGGTGATTATGGCAGGTTTACACTTCCATAATGATCGGCAGGATCATGGGTCTCCGGCGCGTCTGTTCGTATAGAAATTTCCCCAGATCATCGCGCACGCCGGTTTTTAAAGAAGACCACTCGCTGACATTGTCAGTCATTAATCGTTTTAAGGTATTGGTGACGATTCGACTTGCTTCTTCAAGCAGCTCTTCCGACTCCCTCACATAGACAAAACCCCGAGAAATGATATCTGGCCCGGAGAGAATACTGCCGTTTTGTTTGCTCAGTGTGACGACAACCACCAAGATTCCGTCCTGGGATAACAGTTTCCGGTCGCGCAAGACAATATTGCCCACATCGCCGACTCCAAGCCCGTCCACCAAGATATTGCCGATGGGCACCCTGCTGCCCAGACGAGCGTGTCCGCGGGAAAACTCGACGACATCGCCATTATCCACAATGAAAATGTTTTCTTTCGGGATCCCAACTTGTTGCGCCAACTGGGCGTGCATGCGGAGCATCCGGTATTCGCCGTGAATGGGAATAAAATATTTGGGTTTGATGAGCTGAAGCATCAGCTTCAGATCTTCCTGGCTGCCGTGTCCCGAAACGTGCAAATCCTTGTTCATGGCGCCGTAAACCACATCGGCTCCAAGGCGAAACAGATGATCCACCGTGCTGCCAACATACCGTTCGTTTCCGGGAATGGGCGTCGCAGCGATAATTACTGTGTCACCGGGCAAGATTTCCACCTTCCGGTGCAGGGAACGCGCCATGCGAGTCAAGGCAGACATCGGTTCTCCCTGGCTGCCGGTCGACAAGATGACCACCTCATTGGGCGGCAACTGGTTGATCTCGTCAGGTTCGACGAGCAGTCCATCCGGAACGTGCAAATACCCCAATTCGGTGCTGATGTTGATCACATTCAGCATGCTCCGGCCGATGATGGAAACCTTCCGGTTGGTGGCCTGCGCGGCATCAAAAATCTGCTGCACCCGATGGACATTGGACGCAAATGTAGACACCACAATGCGTCGCTTGGCCTTGGTGAATTCGTCCAAAATGGCCATCCCTACCGTCCGTTCCGATCCAGTAAAACCGGGACGCTCCGCATTGGTGCTGTCCGAGAGAAGGCACAAGACATTTCTTTGGCCGATTTCGGCCATCTTGTGCAAGTCTGCCGGCCGCCCGATGGGCGTCATGTCAAACTTGAAGTCGCCGGTATGAACGACCAACCCTTCCGGCGTCTCCAGACAGATCCCCACACTGTCAGGAATACTGTGATTGGTCCGGAAAAAAGTGGCTTTCATCGAGCCCAATTGCACTTCGGAACGCTCATGGATGACGTGCCGCTTCGTCTGCCGCAAGAGGTTAACCTCCCGCAGCTTGTTTTCAATCAAACCCATCGTCAGTTTGGTCCCGTACACGGGCACGTTCAAGTTTTTCAACACATACGGCAAGCCACCGATGTGGTCCTCATGACCGTGCGTGATGAGAATCCCCCGTACCTTTTCCTTGTTCTCCAGCAGGTAGGTGATGTCCGGAATCACGACGTCAATCCCCAGCATCTCCTCCTCTGGAAACATCAAACCGCAGTCAATCACCACGATGTCATTCCGGTACTGGACCACATACATATTCTTTCCAATTTCTCCCAAGCCGCCCAGTGCGAAAATGGAAAGATGTTCTCCTATGCTGTTTTTGGACAAATGGATACCTCCTGTATTGACTGACCTCCTGCCCTTTTATCATTTTGAATACGTTCATCAAGTAAAACCGCCCCAAATCACCTAAACGTATTATACTGAAACATCTGGGGAATGACAACAGATGCCTGGATCGAGTAGGAGGGGGCGACTAACCCCCGTCCCCTCACCTATGAAAAAATGCAAGCCCTTCTCGAAAAAATTTCAACTCTACATGCAAAAAAGGCAATAATAAGCTAAACCGGGCCAATTCCGTTTTTTGACCCAGCCCTTTTTCTTGACCTGGCTTGCTTAATTACCAACCATAACCTCCGTTCGGTTCTGTCAAGGCAATTTCCCTTGACGGAACCGAACGGAGGTTATACACTGTTGCCCTGCAAGCCGGAAATCTTTATCCAGCACCTTGTAACCAGCGAGGTGCTTGTTCGTCCGGAATTTCCCCTACATCTTCAATGATTCGCCAAAGTTCATCCGTCGTAACTTCATATTTCTTCGCTTTTCTGTTCATAGTCTTGAGTTTTTTATCCAACAAGTCCCTTCGGAGATCCCGGTACTCCTCCTGCCGTACCAGCACCGCCCATACAACATGAAGCAGCTTCCGAGCCGTTGCAACAATCGCGATCTTATGCCCCTTCTTTGCCTTTAAACCCAAATAAAAAGCGCGCAGCTTGCCCTCGCTCTGTACCGCCCGTTGTGCGCATTGAACCAGTATCCAGCGTAATACGCTTCGGCCTTCCTTCGTAATATGGCCGGTGTAGCGTGTTTTTCCGGATTGATGGACAGATGGAACTAACCCGGCATAACTTGCCAGTTTTTTCGGTGACGAAAAACGTGAAATGTCCCCAATCTCCGCTAGAATGGTCAATGCACTCAGAGCTGAAATGCCTGGTATACCCATGAGTAATTTTACATCCGGGTTTTCCTTTGCCCTTACAAACAAATCCGCCTCAAGCGCCGTCATTTCTTTCTGAACAGCATCCAGCAGCCTAAGTGATGAACAGACGATAATTTGTTCCGTTTCCGGCAACGAAATACTTTCCAAAAATCTGCGCCCATTTTTCCCAAACAAGTCGCTCCAAGGTGATTGAATTCCGTTACGAATCAATACAGCATGAATTTTATTTTTCAGCATGGTGCGGATCTTTGCCAGTCGGATCCGATGATGAAGCAATACTCGGAGCTGGTACTTTTCTTTGTCTGGCACCCAGCTTTCGGGAATAAAATCTGCCGCCAAGAGTTGGGCAAGAATTTGGGCATCCAGAGCATCCGTTTTTATACGCGCTTCAGCAATGGCACGGGTTTTCAGAGTATTCGCGATCACGACTTGTGCTGGATAGCCGGATAGAATATCATAAATCCAAAAGGCGTTACTGGTCGCTTCCATGACGACTCGAGTTTCGGGATCAAGGGTTTGGGCGAACTCCTCCCAGGACTCGCGTGTATTGGCGATCCGAAAACGCCTTTTTTTCTTATCCGGACCGATCTCACACCCTTCCACATATTTTTGATGAACATCCAAACCGATGAAACGCATTTCCATCCCCTCTCTAATTCACATATTGCAGGCGGAGTTGCTTTACATTCACCTATACGTGGGCATTGCCACAACTGGGTGAGGCGAGGAGGCGGTTAAACACACCAACGGGCTTATTTCATTTCATCCCAGTGAGAGGACAACCGCCCCGCCTACAGCATTCTCCGAGACCCTGCTCTCATTGTATCAGAGAAGGGTCTGCATTTTTATCATACCAACACACCACCTAGCATGCGGGTCCGCACTAGGCGGTTCGCCAACCTTGACGAATTTCGAAATATCTTTCCGTTAAACTC
>LZRT01000035.1 GCA_002159075.1 Bacillus thermozeamaize | reverse complement strand
ATTTATTAATTTTAACTTTTAAAATAGCTAAATATCGGTTATAATATAGGCATGTACATACGGCGAGTCACACGCAAAAACAAAGATGGAACGACCGTGGCGTATCTTCAGCTTGCTCATAACGAATGGGATCCGAAGGCCAAATATGCGAAAGCGAAGGTGATTTATTCGTTTGGGCGCGAAGATGAGGTGGATCGCGCCGTCTTGGAGCGTCTGGCCAAAAGCATTTCGCGATTCCTTTCTCCTGAGCAGGTTTGGGAAGTCGAGACGTCGACAGGAGAAGTGTCCGATGACTTTCGGTTTCAATCAAGCAAACGCCTCGGCGGCGTTTGGCTCTTGGATCAGCTCTGGAGACAACTAGGATTGGGAGAGATTCTCAACTCCCTGTTTGCTTCCCGGCATCACCAGATCCCGTTGGAACGGCTTATTTTTGCCATGGTGGCGAATCGCGCCCTTCATCCGTCAAGCAAGTTGGCAATGGAGGAGTGGGTAGAGAAAGACGTGCATATCCCCCATCTTCCCCAAGCCGCCAGCCATCAGTTGTACCGGGCGATGGATGAGCTGCTGGCCGTGCAGCCGGAATTGGAGCGCCAAGTGTTCCATGCCGTGGCCGATTTATTGAACTTGGGAGTCGACCTGATTTACTTTGATACGACTTCGTCGTACTTCGAAGTGGATCCCTCTGAAACACCGGAAGGGGAATCGCTTCGAAAGCAGGGGTTTTCCAAAGATAAGCGTCCCGATTTAGTCCAAATCGTCATTGGACTGGCCGTCACTCGGGAAGGAATCCCCATTCGCGCTTGGGTATGGCCCGGCAATACAATGGACATGACGGTCATTAAACAGGTGAAACAAGACTTGATCGGCTGGAAACTTGGGCGTGTCATCAGCGTGATGGACCGCGGGTTTTCGTCTGAAGAGAATTTGCGGATCCTGCAACAGGCCGGAGGACACTACATTGTCGGCGAAAAAATGCGGTCCGGCAAAGCTGCCGTCGAAGAGGCCTTAAGCCGTCGCGGGCGTTACCAACAAGTTCGGGAGAACTTGCATATCAAAGCAATCATCGTGGGCGACGGGGAAGCGCGTCAGCGCTATATTCTCGCGTACAATCCCAGCGAAGCCGAGCGTGAGCGCAAGGAACGGGAAAAGCTGCTCGAATCGTTGAAAGAGGAGTTGGAAGGGCTTCGCCAGCTTCCCAACGAAGTCCATCATAAGGCCACCTGCCGGCTGCGTTCCCATCCGTCCTACGGAAAATACTTGCGCCAATTGAAAGATGGAACGCTTCGCATCGACAAGCAGGCGGTTCGTGAAGCGGAAAAGTACGATGGCAAATATCTCATTCGAACATCCGATGACACCTTGTCTGCCGAGGATGTCGCGCTCGGGTATAAGCAGTTGGTGGATATCGAGCAGGCCTTTCGGACGTTGAAATCGACACTCGAGCTGCGTCCCATGTATCATCGCCTAGAAGACCGCATTCGGGCGCATGTGCTGCTCAGTTGGCTGGCTCTCTTGCTGGTCCGGATCGTGGAGATCCGAACTCATGAATCGTGGCCAAAAGTAAGAGACGAATGTGAGCGTCTCATGCTTGGACATTTTTCTTCAAAAAACGGCGACCTGTATCAACGGACCGAACTGACAGCCAAACAAGCGCAACTCTTTGCGGCTCTAGGACTGGAGCCTCCTCCGAAGATTCTAGGCATCCATCCTCGCACCTAGATACACGCCTGAAGTATGCCCAAATGCCTCTCGTCCCTTTTGTATCAAGGGATCAGAGGCATTTTGTTTGCCTAGTCGCTGTCGAACTCGGG
>LZRT01000034.1 GCA_002159075.1 Bacillus thermozeamaize | reverse complement strand
GAGCCATTCCTGTAGTGAATTAATTTAAGGTTTGAAAGAAAAGAGCGCCTCCTGTATGCTGGGTCTCGAATGTTGCGCACATTCACTGCCCTGATAAAAGGAGGACGCTCTAAATGAAGCATAACCCATCGAGCAAGCAGAATCAACGGATTTCGAGAATTTCGGAAACGACGCTGGTCATTGGAGCCGACATTGCAAAGCACCAACATGTTGCTCGCGCCTTCAATTACAGAGGTATCGAGTTCGGTCGTCGCTGCCTGTTTCAAAACGATGAAAACGGCCTGTTGAACCTGCTGGCGTGGACTGAAGCCATCAAGCAAGAGCACGGGTTTACCGACGTGCTGCTGGGCGTAGAGCCTACGGGCCATTACTGGTTTCCTCTGTTTCATTTCCTGAAACAGCGGGGCATTGAGGTGGTGCTGGTCAACCCGCATCACGTCAGGAAAAGCAAGGAACTCGATGACAACTTGCCGACCAAAAACGACATCAAGGACGCCAAAGTGGTTGCCAAACTCGTACTTGACGGTCGCTATACCCAGCCGAAGTTGCCGGAAGGCGTCTATGCCGACCTGCGAGTGCTGATGAACCAGAGAGACCGTCTGTGCGGGGATTTGCACCGCGTGAAGGGGAGAATCCACAACTGGCTGGATCGCTTCTTTCCCGAATACCGGCAAGTGTTTAAAGACTGGGAAGGCAAGGCCTCGCTCGTGACGCTGAAGCAATTTCCGTTGCCGCAAGATATCGTCGCGGCCGGTGAGGCGGCGATTGTGGCGACATGGAAGCAGCACGACGTAAAACGGGCTGTAGGCGCCAAGAGAGCCGAACTGCTCTGCCGGAAAGCCCGCAAGTCCATCGGTCTTACAGAAGGCGCTGCAGCGGCCAGGTATGAGCTGGCCATGTATTTGGAGCAGTACGCCATGCTGTGCAGCCAGATCGAGCAACTGATGGAACTGGTGGCACAGCTGGTGGAACAGATTCCGGGCGCCGCCCACATGATGAGCATCCCGTGTATCGGCCTCATCACCGTGGCTGGATTCCTGGCGGAGGTCGGCGACTTGAGCAGTTATGACCACAGCCGGCAAATTGTGCGTCACGCCGGTCTGAGCCTGCGGGAAAACAGCTCCGGGCTTCACAAAGGGAAAACGACCATCAGCAAGCGAGGTCGCTATCGTCTCCGCGCCTTGTTGTTCCGGGCGGCACTGACGATGGTTGCCAGGAATCCGGAGTTTCGGGCACTACACCTTTATTTCACAACGCGTCAGGATAATCCGCTGAAGAAAAAGCAGTCCATCATCGCGATTTGCAACAAGCTCATTCGCGTCTTGTTTGAACTGGGCCGTAAGCAGAAGAACTATGACGCTGGCAAGGTGCTCGGCCCCCATCGGGCGGCTCAATTGCAAGCGGCAGCTTAACTCATCCACAGCGGCAACTCGCTTTCGTTTCATCGCTTACACACATATTGATCTTTGACAAACGAAGCACGGATAGGCCGGGGGTAATCTATTCCATAAGGGCATCGACCCCGCTTAGGAGCTTGCCTGGCCTCCACCCCTTGAGAGGTAGAACGAAGGAATGTGAGGGCATCGACCCAGGGAGACATGGGAGGGTAAACCGCAAGGGTATCATGTGGAGATCCATCTGCGACCATACGGTTTTGAAATTGGGGTGACCGCCACCTCTATTCCCGCCAACCCAATCGATCCCAAATATTCACTCCTCGTCAAATCCTATCCAAGGGGGCTTCGGGTGTCAAAGATGAAATCTTGCGAGAAAGCGAGAAAAACAAAGAAAACTTTAATTTATTGAGGGAG
>LZRT01000033.1 GCA_002159075.1 Bacillus thermozeamaize | reverse complement strand
TGAAAGAAGGGAGGGGTTTTTGCCCCTCCTTCTTTCTTTTTTCCTGAAAGCATAAAAACGGGATGGAAAATCAAACTAATCCCTGTAAGGGGGAGAAAATGGTGCGCAAAGTACGTCATCCCGTGAAGATTTCAGACCTTAAAAAAAAGAAAAAAGAGGAACAGGCCAAACAGGCAGAAAAGAAAACGGAAGCCCTCAAAGAGATGAAATTGTCCGGAAAACTGGCTGACAACATCGACACGATCCGCCAGATCCTGGGCGACAGCGATGATCTGGTGATCAGAAACATCATTCTGGCGGGAAACCCGGAAAAAAAGGCAGCCATTGTGTTTATCGACGGACTGGTCAACGCCATGCTCATTGACGGCTACATCCTCAAGAGCCTGATGTTCCATACGCGCCAGCCCACCGACGAAAAATCGGATGAATCCACTCCTCCCCCGCTGATCGATCAGCTGATAAGAAGCGGACTCACCATCAACGAGGTAGGACAGGCCAACGACTTCCAGCAGATCACCCGCAGCCTCCTTTCCGGCGATACCATTCTTCTGGTGGACGGAGAAGAGATGGCGCTGTTCATGAACACCAAGGGGTGGGAGCGCCGCGCGGTGCAGGAACCGAACACTGAATCGGTCGTTCGTGGCCCGCGCGACGGGTTTACCGAGACCATGCGCGTGAACACGGCCCTGATCCGACTGCGGCTCAAAGATCCCGATTTGCGCGTCAAAAATATGACGGTCGGCAAGCGAACCAACACCGATATCGCCATCATTTATATAGACGGTATCGTCGACCCAAAAGTTCTCGAAGCGGTGGTCAACCGGATTCAATCCATCGACATCGATGGCGCCCTGGAAAGCGGCTACCTGGAACAGCTGATCGAGGACAATCACTGGTCCCCCTTTCCCCAAATCCAGAATACCGAGCGTCCGGACAAGGCGGTGGCCAACCTCCTGGAGGGAAAAGTGGTCATCGTCACCGACGGCACACCTTTTGTGCTGATCGCACCGGCTGTCTTCTCGCAGTTTTACCACAGCCCGGAAGATTATTATGAGCGGTTTGGGATCGGCACCTTCATCCGCTTTATCCGCCTGATCAGCATGGCGATGGCGTTGCTCTTGCCTTCCCTGTACATCGCCTTTACCTCGTTTCACCCGGAAATGATCCCGTCCAAACTGGCCATCGCGATGATGGCCGGCCGTGCCACCGTGCCTTTCCCGGCGCTGGTGGAAGCACTGCTGATGGAAATCGCCGTGGAAATCCTGCGGGAAGCCAGTGTCCGGCTGCCCGGTCCGATCGGTCCGACGATCGGCATTGTCGGCGCCCTGATCATCGGTGAGTCGGCCGTTTCAGCGGGGATCATCAGCCCCATTCTGGTCATCATCGTCGGCCTGACAACGGTCGGTTCCTTCGCCTCCCCCAGCTACAGCGCGGCCATCGCCCTGCGGATGTTGCGCTTTCCGATGATGTTGGCCGCCGGCACCTTCGGCCTGCTGGGCATCATGCTGTTTTTGATCGTGATCATCATCCACATCTCCAGTCTCAAGTCGTTCGGCGTTCCCTACATGGCGCCGATTTCGCCAAGCCGTACCTCTGATTTAAAAGATGCACTGATTCGCGCGCCGCTCTTCTGGATGCGGAGCCGCCCAAAAATCATGAGGCCTCGCGACGACAAGCGGGTTGGGTAACCGAGGCGGAAAAGGAGAATCTGAGATGGCTGAACCAGGAAGTCAATCCAACATTGCGCAACGCGTGAACATCGCGAAAGAGGAAGCCGCATACGTGATCTCGCCACGGCAAGTGACCGCCATCCTGACCTGTACGCTAAGCGGGATGGGCG
>LZRT01000032.1 GCA_002159075.1 Bacillus thermozeamaize | reverse complement strand
ACAAGGTCGCAAAGCTCCTCTTTGGTCGTTGTGGAGGGCCAATGAATGTGATCGGACCACTCATAGTCTTTCAGCCACTTTAACTCCCGGAATTTAGCCTTCTTGATCAGCTTCGACCGTTTCGCTTCTTGACGCGATGAGACTTCCAAAGCCAGTACATCCCGCAAAAATTGCTCTTTTGTTTCGTATGGCACCTCCTCAAAACGATCGGCAATATACGCCAAATGCAACGCTTTACAAATCTCTTTGATGTCCCGAGTCATCCCGGTTTGCCCCTCCTTCCCATGACGGGCACAGCCGTTGGTCATAAAGGTGTAAATCCGTCTCATAATTGACAAACACCGAAGGGGTGTAAGTTTCTTCCCACTTTTCCGGATAAGCTTGTTGTTTCGCCTCTAACAACACCTTTAACTCATGAGGGGCCAAGTCGAATCGTTGCTCTTTGTTCAACCATTCATCCAGTTCTTTCAATGTATGGCTTTTTAAGAGTTCCCGAACTCCCCGAACGCGCTGTTTGACCTCTTCCTTACGGAAGGTCAAATATGTTTGCACCTTCTCTGGCAAGTACTTAAAAAATCGCGAATAACTCACGGATCGAGGCTTCTTCTCCCAATCGTTGAAAATCTCTTCCCAAGGGATTTCCTGTTTCTGGTTCATATACGGCCGAGGAGCTTCAAAAACGACTTCTCCTTGATTGGATAGGCAGATAAAGCGATCCCACCCTTTTTGCACCACGAGAGACTGGTTCACCCGAGCTTGATGGATCACCCACTTTTCCCCATCCACTGTAATCTCCCCGTATTTGTTTACTTTCACCGTATCCAAAGAGAAGATCGGAAGATCGTCCAAAGGCAATGCTTTCAGCTCTTTTTGATCTTCTTTCCACAACTCTTCAATTGGCACTCCTTTTTCATAGTGAAGGCGAGAACGATCTTCGATCATTTTGACCCGTAGCCATTCGGTCAGCTGTTCATCGCTTTCCACCACAGGGGCGGGAACGAAACAACGATGGCGTACGTAGTATACTTTCCTCTCCACATTCCCTTTTTCATGCCCACTGGCGGGATTGCACGGCTGTACTTCAAACCCGTAGTGGGCTTGGAAACGCAGAAACGCTTCGGTATACTGACGGTTATCTCCTTTCCCGACTGTCACCACGGCAGCGGGCAAATTGTCCATCCTTAAACGCCTCGGCACTCCCCCTGCTTGATGAAATAACTGTTTCAATCCTTCCAAGAAGCATTCCCTATTTTCTGACGGGAGAGGATGAGCAAATCCAGCATTACTATGGGGGAAGCTCAAAATCAAGAGCTTTTTATCTTCAAGAGCTCCATCCTTCACTACTTGCATCGTGCCAAAATCGACTTGGGCTTCCCCCGGAGGATGCTCCAGCCGTTCGTATCGTTTTTCCTTTTCTGCCTTGAGATGCGGCTTCCGTTCCTGAATGTAGGCACATACAGTTCGGTAAGAACCGGGAAAACCATGCTCTTTTTGCAGTTGTTCAAACATGGTTCGATTGGTTCTTCGCTCTTTTCGTGGCAGCTTCGCGTCCTCCTCCAGCCAGTCATCGATGATCTCCCCATATCCTAGCTCGTACATCATCCCCCGTTTCTTTTTCATGATTTTTTGTCCGCCAATATTTCCATCGGCATATTTCTTGACAGTTCTCCAATTCAGCCCTGTCTTTCTCGCAATTTCCGAGATCGACAGATCTTTGTTTTCCCTTAAATGTTTGATATAATGAATTTCAGGCATTGCTAGCATCCTTTCTTTACCTCCACTGTTTTAGTCTTCACAACCTTAACAGTAGAGGGAATTTTAGGAGCTGGCAAGCTTTTTTTT
>LZRT01000031.1 GCA_002159075.1 Bacillus thermozeamaize | reverse complement strand
CCAACGAGCTGGATTTGCTGATCAAAATGCTGGCTTACAACCTCTATGAGCGGTTCAAGCGGGACTATTGCGAACCCGTTCATTGGGGCTATACGATCGCCAGGTTTCGGCTGGAGTTCTTCCATTGGGCGGCGACGATCGTTCGGCACAGCCGGAAGCTCATCCTGAAACTGGCTCACGACTTTCCATACCGCCATGCGTGGAAGCGAATCGAAGCGCGGCTGGCGACCATGTCAGGTTAGAGATTCCCACAATTTTACATGGAAAACCAAAAGCCCCTTGCGGTGGGGGAGGGGGGAGGAATACCTTTCAACGCTGACGGGGAGTTGTCTGGCTGGGAACTTCCCTGTTATTTACAGGGTGTTATGCGCTAACATCTCGTGATTTTACCGAAACAATGGGCTTTCGAAATTTAGGTTAAATATACAAGGAAAATCGGGGAAAAGGAAGGGGCTTTGCGTGGACTGGGTTCAAACCAAATTTAAGCTGATTATCTCGGGCATAAATCTTGTCTCTGATTTTCGGCCGATTGATACTGTTCATAATCGTTATGTTCGTGATGTGCGTTGTTCGGTCGGGGAACGAAACACGGTCGTGATAACGGGAACAATTTGCAGTGAAGATCAAAACAAAAATTTCCTGATTGCAGAAGACCTGACCGTCTTTTTTCTTAGATTGTTTTCCCTGTTCGGGTTGAATTGCCGTATTGAACATTTTGAATTGGACAAGGGCGGCGATGTTTTGTGGGACTATCCGCCAGTTCCCTTGGTTGATGGTAAGATGATCAATGATCAAATTGGCAACGTCATGTCTGCTTTTTTTGAACCTCAATCATCCGCTGAGTTTCAAGTTATCCAAGCGTCAACGGGGGTTGATGTACCTCATCATTTTCGAACGTTGGCGGCATTTTTCTTTGAAGAGCTGTGTCCTGATTGGGACGATCATGTGTTGGGAGAATTTGTAGAGGCGTTGCTGGAGCGATATGAAGGTCAGTACGAAAAAAGACTGCTGGAACTTATCGATGTGCTATGTGATACAGATATCACCGACCCTCGTACCAATTTGAATCAGTCATCCAGGTTGCGGTCGGTTATGCAAAACGTCAGTGGCCTGAAGTTCATAGACGATAATGTTGCTCATGGTATACTGGGGTGCATAAAAGTGATTTATCTCCAAATAAGACAAGGCAAGTACGATGGATTAACCAGGAAGCTCGTCTCATCTGCACATGAATTGCTCCTCCCGCTGGTTCAGAAATTGTTGCGTTCTCGAACCTTGGACAACCCCTGATTAGGCTTTGTCGGCATCCATTAAAACTGTCCAGTTTTTGGTTATGTTATAATGATAAGTGAAGTAAGTTTGTCGCTGACCGACATGCGATGAATAAATGGTCGGTACGCAGGTATGTCGCTAACCGATACGCGACTCATCAAGTGGTCGGCTTGACAGCAACGCCTCTAACCCTGGAGAACGAGGTGTTCGCATGAATCGGGAAGAAATTTTTAAAAGTTACAAAGGAAAGAAAGGGAACACGTCTAAGAAAGTTCTTAGGCCCGCACAAGAGCCTGAAGTGTTCAAGTTGATCAGCAAAGCAAAACGAATTATTGCGTTGAGAATGTTGGATCGATAACGCGAAGAATCGCCCCATAATCCCATTACTGAGGGTTATGGGGTTTTTTGATTCGCAAACACTTCCGAAAAGAAATCTTTTCGGAAGTGCAGACTGTCGACAAACCCCTTGTCGGCAGTCTTTTTTATTCGTTTAATTCTTTATCCATTCACCGCGTTAATATGGTATATTATATGTAGTACATACACAGGAGTGATCCGCCTTGCTCCGTAAAAC
>LZRT01000030.1 GCA_002159075.1 Bacillus thermozeamaize | reverse complement strand
CAGGGACGCGCTACCGTGAACTGCGGGCGCTGGGGGTACCGGAACACTTCGTCCATATGATGGCGAACTCACGCCGGGGGCCATGGGAGATGTCCCGCAACCTGAACAACGCCCTTGACACCCGATATTTTCAGGCGCAAGGGCTGGTCAGCATGCTTGAATGTTACTTGGCATTTCGTTAACTCTTCGGAACCGCCTGGTGCGGACCCGCATGCCAGGTGGTGTGAGAGGACGGGGGCTAGCCGCCCCCTTCTACTCGATTTAAAAGCGGGGGATTCCTTTGAAACACGATCTCGCCACGGAAATCTGTGCGGCGATCAGACGAGCTGTCCAAAAGCGCAAAGAGCGCGGCGCGGACGTCTTTGAAGTCTTTCGATTTCTTGACCGTCTCTTGAGAGTGTGGAAAAGCCGGATAATCCGCGAAATCATCATGACGCTGGCCATTTTTGAAATTCTGAAAACCATTTTGGAACTGGAGGGTCGTCATGAAAATCAAAGCCATCCAAAACGCACTTAACCAGGAATTTGCCGAGCGGGATGAAGTGATTGAAGGTTTGATCGTCGCCCTCATCGCCCGGCAGCACTGCCTGCTCATCGGACCGCCTGGCACCGGAAAATCGGCCCTGGTTTCCGGGCTCACGAAGCGGATCACCGGAGCGAACCATTTCCAGTGGCTTCTCACCCGGTTCAGCACGCCGGAGGAGCTGTTCGGCCCCGTGAGTCTGAAGGAACTTGAGCAAGGCATCTACAAACGGAACATCGCCGGAAAGTTGCCGGAGGCGCACCTTGCGTTCGTGGACGAAATCTTCAAGGCAAATTCGGCGATCCTAAACAGCCTTCTTACGATCATAAACGAAAGGCTGTTTTACAACAACGGACATCCGGTGCAGGTTCCGCTCATGACCTTGGTGGGAGCATCCAACGAGTACCCGGAGGAAGGCGAAGGGCTGGAGGCGCTGTTTGACCGGTTCCTGCTGCGTTTTGAAGTAGGTTATATCGGCGAAGACCAAGCGTTTCTCTCCATGATGAGAGGCCCTCGGGCGGTTCCGGCGGACATGACCATCGACGAACTTTATGAACTGCAATTCTTTAGCGACACCGTCACAATCCCCGACGAAGTGTACACGACGCTGGCCAATATCCGCCGCGAACTCATGGATGAGGGAATACGGCCTTCCGACCGGCGCTTCAAGCAATCGCTTTCCGTGATCCGTGCCAAGGCGGTACTCGAAGGAAGAGGACAGGCGGTAGTCGAGGACATTTTGATCCTCAAAAACAGCTTGTGGGAGCGTCCTGAACAACGGGATAAGGTCGCCGGGATAGTGAAAAAACACGCGCAAGACCCGGTAAAGACAAAACTGGATGAGGTAAGGGACGAAATGAAAAGCATTTTGGAGTCGGTAAAACAAAACAACACGCCTGAACAGGCGGTTGAAGCAACAAAGAAGCTGAAAATGTTGGTGTCCGACTTGCAAAAGTTGAATCAAAATTATCCGGATCGAAAAGAGATTGGCCAAGCGATACAGGTGATCCAAGAGTCGCTTGGGGGAATTGCCTCCCAGATATTGGGGGTGTGACAAATGCACGATTCGGTGCTGAACACGGACGCATTTGACCGCAGACGTTTCGTGCAATTGCTCGAAATGTCCGAGAAAATGCAACAGTTGGAGCGGAAGGGAAAGGAAACTTTCCCTTCCTTCCGACCTTTAATGGGCGATATATAGTGGCACACGATATCAAGACAATTTTTTCATGAATTTTAAGGGGTGAAATCTTTCACATCATGATCTCTCTCTGTTGTTCGATGGATTTTCTGAAAACCAAATATGGAATGGTCTGGTGACTG
>LZRT01000029.1 GCA_002159075.1 Bacillus thermozeamaize | reverse complement strand
CCGGGACAAAAGCGCGGTGGACCGGCCGTGGAAGAGGAAGTTTCTGGGGTTCAGTTTTCTGCCGGACCGGGAAGCGACCATCCGGTTGGCTCCAAAGACGGTGGAACGCTTCAAGGAACGGGTCAGGGCCATCACATCCAGGACCCGGCCTGTCACCATGGAGCAACGAATCCGAGAACTGAACCGGTACATCACGGGATGGGTCGGGTATTTCCGCATTGCGGCCGCAAAGTCGCACTGCGAAACTCTTGACCAGTGGATACGCCGGCGGCTGAGGATGTGCCTATGGAAGCAGTGGAAACGGGTACGGACGCGCTACCGTGAACTGCGGGCGCTGGGGGTACCGGAACACTTCGTCCATATGATGGCGAACTCACGCCGGGGGCCATGGGAGATGTCCCGCAACCTGAACAACGCCCTTGACACCCGATATTTTCAGGCGCAAGGGCTGGTCAGCATGCTTGAATGTTACTTGGCATTTCGTTAACTCTTCGGAACCGCCTGGTGCGGACCCGCATGCCAGGTGGTGTGAGAGGACGGGGGCTAGCCGCCCCCTTCTACTCGATTTCAGTCTTTTTCTAAAAAAGAACCGAGCCAGGCATTCGCTTATGGGAAGGCCCGGCTCTTCGTTTTGTTTACACCGCATGCCGGCAGGCCGACATGCGGCCGGCCATCGCCCTGGAAGGTTTTCTCAATCAAGCGTAAGGGTCATACGGCAAGGAGCCTCGGGCGGGGAACCGCCGGACGGAAGCTCAACTGACCAAATGGATTGATAAGGGATATTTGCAAGGCTACAATGGCTTTTATTATCCGGATCGCCCGATAACACGTGCCGAGTTTGCCGCATTTATTAATCGTTCTTTCAACCTAACAGAAGCTGCCAAAATAAATTTCATCGATTTGAAAGATACCCATTGGGCATATCCACATATCGCGATCGCCGTGCAGGCAAATTACATACAAGGCTACAGTGATCATACCGTCCAGCCGGATCAAAAAATCACACGAGAAGAAGCGGCCGTAATGGTCTACAAACTCCTGAAGATTGAAAATGGCACGCAGAATGCTACCATCCCATTCAAGGATCACGCTGCCATCTCGGATTGGAGCAAGGAAGCGGTATTGGCGCTTTCCCAAAACTCCATCATCAAGGGTCGCGGTAATGGAAATTTTGATCCGCAAGGCCACTTGACGCGCGCCGAAGCCGTTACATTGCTGGAAAGTGCTTTGAATTACGCTGCTTCCCAGGTAATGGTCTACGATACTCCCGGTCAATACGGACCGGATACGGGCGTTGCTGTAATCAAAGGCAGTGTGATCGTCGCATCTCCGGGCGTCACACTTCGGAACGTGATCATTGAAGGTGATCTGACGGTAGCTGAAACCGTAGGGGATGGGGATGCTTACTTCAAAAATGTAAGTGTGCGCGGAACGACATACATTTACGGCGGCGGCCCCGAATCCGTGCATTTTGAGGATTCTGTGCTCGTTTGGATTTGGGTTGACGAGCGTGACGGCATTGTACGCGTTGTTGCTTCCGGCAATACAGTAGTCGAATACGTTGAAGTGCACTCCCCTGTTAAGCTTGAAGAATCAAGTCTTACAAACAGCGGTTTTGCCAATGTGGAAATTTCCGAGGGTTTGCCGGTGTCAACGCCGGAATTCATTTGACCCACCAGAGCCGGAATAAAATTGACCCACCTGTGCACCTGGCGTCGAATAGATTCCGGTTTTGATTTTGTCTTTGAGGCGATAGCTGTTCCCGCGAATATTGATGACATGACAGTGATGCAAAAGCCGGTCGAGAACCGCTGTTGCCAGCACAGGATCGCCCATCAGTTCGCCCCACTCGCCAATGCTCTTG
>LZRT01000028.1 GCA_002159075.1 Bacillus thermozeamaize | reverse complement strand
AGAAACCCGGAAATATTGTCGGCCTCTTGCTGATACTTCTTGTGCGCTTCCTGCAAGGACGGCCCCATGGTAAAGCCGTTTTTCTGCTCAAGCCGGCGCAAACCGTGCAGAGCACGGTTAAGGAGCCCGCTCAAATTTCCCAGCGTCGTAAGGCGTTCAAGCAGACGCGGGTCCTGGCGGCCCTCAAAGGAATTGGGGAAGGGGATGACGATCCAGCGGCGGAAAAATCCGTTTGACACATCGCTGCTCGTCGGGGGCACATTCGCGGAGAAGATGAGCCGGGCAAAGGGCCGAAAATCAAAGCCGTCTTTTCCCTTGAATTCGGCATTGATCCGGTCTTCCCCGGTCAGGGCCTTGAACGTTGAAGAAGTATCAAGGCCCTTATGGGAAATATCGGCGAAGATATTGACCAGTTTATCTTTAAGCAAAGCGACCTTAAATTTATCTTTTTCCAGACGATGAAGCGGAACGTTGGATACATTTTGGGGGCCGACAAATCTCTCCAGCAACTTGAGCAAGGTGCTTTTGCCGTTTGCGCCGGTGCCATGAAGCAGAAACGCCTTCTGGTAACGGTTCGTCGGAATCAGGCAATACCCGAAAAGTTCATAGAGGGTAGGAACGGCATCCGGGGGAACGATCTCGGAGAAGAATTTTTCGATGTCCGGACAATCCGCAGAAGGGTCGTAGGTCACGGGAATACGGATGGAAGAGTAACGCTCGGGGGTGTGCGGGAGGAGTTCTCCTGTGCGCCAATTGACAAGCCCGTTTTCAACGTTGATGAATCCATCCTCCACGTTGAATTCCTGGACGGGCTCCCCGAGCAATTTGGTGCGGATCCATTCCACGGCCTGGTGGACATAGATAGGCAAATACCTGTCTCCCAGAAGATCCAGCGCTTTTTTTCGTAACCGCGCTTCCCCTCCGGCTTGATACACGCCGTTCTCGTACGTGTAAATCTCCGTCCCATGGGCAATGGCAGGCAACTGTTCAAGGATCACACGGCCGAGGACGACGGGCTGGAATTTTCCGTTTGCGAAAAATTTCTCCGGGTCCACATACTGGTTCGTTGCCTTGGGGGAAGACTGAACAAACGATCTCTCGACAATGGCTTTCAATTCCTGGACGGTCCCGCCTTTTTCAAACCAGTACGTTACATCTTCTTTTTCCGGCAAACCGGGCAGATGAACAATCCGGATGTCGTCGGTCCATTTGCGAAGGATCTCCGCAACCTTTTCGGCATGCTTTCTTCCCGCCTCATCATTGTCCGGCAGGATGATCACCTTCGCCCTCTGGAAATAGCGATTAAAATCGTCGCTTTCGGGCCATTTTCCGGCGCCGCCTGGATTGGTGGTAGCGGTGAATCCTTGACGGTGCATCGTGTCGGCGTCCTTTTCGCCTTCCACCACATAGACCGGATCCCCCGCCTGGACGGCCCGAATGAGTTCGGGAAGCCGGTATGGCACGACCCGTTTGGGTTTGCCGATTCGCCATTTCCCGTTCACGCGATGGTATTGGATGACGCTTTTCCGGTTGCCCGTCCCGTCGATGCCGACCAGGTGCAGCGGGTTCCCAAATTCGTCGTTATAGACATGTTCGCGGTCATGATCTTGAAATTTTTCTCCGCTTCTCTTTTGTCTGATCTTTGACAAGTTGCCGCTGTTATCAAATTCAGCCAGATCAATACCCATGCGTTGGGCCATCGTAATGGCATTGCCCTTTTCGCCGCAAGCATGGCAATAGTACACGCCCTTTTCCCTGTTTACCGAAAAGGACGGATCTCTGTCATCGTGAAACGGGCAGTTCGTAGTGCCTTCTTTGCCTCTCCAACGAATCTTCGTCCCCAGCGCTTCTTCATAGAACGCTTCGTA
>LZRT01000027.1 GCA_002159075.1 Bacillus thermozeamaize | reverse complement strand
CCACAAAGCCGCCCACGGAAATGCTAGGCACTTGAATGGTCTTGGCGTTTACCCAACGCACCAGACCATTGTTCGGCGTGTTGTACAGGGCTTCAAAGCGAAGTTCGGCCTTGAAAACCTGTTGCAGCGCTTGTTGGTATTGCGCCGCATAGTTCACGGGACCAGCAAACAGTTGCAGATTCATCCGCAAATAATTCATGGTTGATCATCCTCCTTATTTGTTGTTTTGCTTGCCGTATTGCTCCTTGAAGCGGAATGCATTGATCCACTTGTCAAGCTCGGATTCCTCTTTTTTGGAGTGTTGGCCAGTGGTGAAAGTAGGCTTCGGATCTTTCTGGTCATCCGGTTTCGTGTCCTGCTGCGCCTTAAATTGCGGATACTTTTCAAGCACCATCTGAATGGCTTGATCCATATCCGTGTCTTCGTTGACATAGTTTTTCGCCAAGACAACGACATCCTCGACACTCTCAGGCTTAACACCAGCCTTGAGTGCCGAAAGCTGCGCCTTCAGCTTTTCGTTCTCAGCAGAAAGCTCGGTCTTTTCGGTTTCAAGAGTCTTCAACCGTTCAGCCTGCTTTTCGGCCTCCGTCTTTTGAGACTCTTGCCATTCCCTGAATTTTTGCAGCCCCTCCTTTGCACTGTTAAAGTCCTCGATGCCCAATTGCTTCAGTAAGCGCTCTTGAGCCTTCTTGGTTTCCCGTGCAATGAGGTTGTTGACGTCTTCCTGCGTGAACAGCTTTTCTTTCTGCTGTTCAGGCTGAGTCAGTTGCTGCTGTTTCTGCGGTTGTTGCGACTGTTGAGACTGCTGCTGTTGCTGTTGCACTGGATCTGTCTGCTGATTCGTGTCGCCCCCAACATTATCCGGCTGTTGGTTGCCATCTCCGCCGTCTCCGGCGAACAATTGCAGGTTCATGGGAAGATAGTTCTTGATTTTGAACATGAGAAAGACCCTCCATTTCTGGATTGATTCCTTGCGTTTTATTTAACGTCCACTACGCATAAACGGACAGGCAAAAAAACAGGCCACCATGCGTTCATCACATGATGACCCTTTCCTTGTCGTAGCGCCTCGGCAAGTCGTGTTCCGCAATGAATTCGCGGATCTTTGCCTGCCGGGCCCTGACAAGTTGCTTGTATTTCTGGATCAGTTCCTCGTCCCCGGCCGCCTCAGCCAGTTTCAATGAACGTTTTGCCTTCCTGATTTGACGCTCATAATATCGCTGCTTTTGCGATAACTCGTATCTCTCCTGCGCCTCCCTGATGTCGTATTGGATTTGGTTGTTCTCGCTCAATCCTTCAATGTATGGGAAGAACATGTGACGGCAGTTTACCCCGCGCAACCCCCAAGGCGTGCCGTAGCCAAACTCATAGACGGACGGATACTTCGGATTGCTAGATGGGAAGCTTAACGACGCCACCTTGCCTTGGATTCGCGAACACGCCGGCCTAGGATCTGGCAGGCTGCTCACCAGCACCAGATCGACGCCGTAATCCTGCATCCGTGACGTCCTCAATTCGTTGTAGGTTCGGTTGACCGTCGTTCTGATGACAGTCGTTGCATAGGATTCAACCGACCATACCCTGCCTGCTCGATCAACGAATCCCGAGTCAATGCCCTTTTCTGCCCACCGGATGACGGTTTCGGCCATTGCCCGGTTTACCGTCTCCATCCCGGCAAGCACTTTGGCCGTCGTTTCCTCGATGATTCGTCGATACATCCTCGCCACTGTTCCTTCGCCATACGTCGATGAGATCAAAGACTGATTCACAAAGTTATCAAGCTCCCTGAATGTCTGCTGAATATAGGCAGCCAAAACGGTATCAAGGAAGCTCGGCTTCGGAATTGGCTCAAAAATCCCGCTCAGTTCATC
>LZRT01000026.1 GCA_002159075.1 Bacillus thermozeamaize | reverse complement strand
TCGCCACAAGCCATCGTCTCACCATGATGATTTACAGCCCCTTTCCGACAAAAATTTATGAAAGCACTTTCAGTATAGCCCCCGCTCCTGACTTTGTTTACCTTGTAAACTAAAGGTTATCCTTAGACCCCCATGCCGCTGACGCGGCACCATCAGATGATGAAAATGACGGTTTCCCCACAGTATAATATTCTTGCGGCTGGTGAAGGGAGGTCGTTGTTCCTTGGTGCTGCGAGCCCGACTCTTAGACGGATCCCAACGACCAGGTGCACCACAGATTGTCGCTCCTTCGGGAAGCACGCGGGGTAGAATGATCCATGTGTGGTCGTTGCACCAGCCCTCAATCTTTCAAGCCGCAAGGAGTTTCAACGCCATGGATGTTGTCTACAGCCATGTTTGCGGACTCGATGTCCACAAAAAGACCGTTGTGGCCTGTATCCTCACGCCGAATGAGAAGGAAATCCGCACCTTCTCGACGATGACCGACGACCTGCTCATGATGGTGGACTGGATCAAGAGCAAAGGTTGTACCCACGCCGCCATGGAGAGTACCGGTTCTTACTGGAAACCGGTCTACAACCTGTTGGAGACGGAAGAAATTCAAACCTTGGTCGTTAACGCCCAACATATTAAGCATGTTCCCGGACGAAAAACCGACGTTAAAGATGCCGAGTGGATCGCTTCGTTACTACGACACGGCTTGCTCCGAGGCAGCTTCATTCCGCCTCGCGACCAGCGGGAACTTCGTGAGTTAATTCGATACCGCCGCAGTCTGATCGACGAACGGGCGCGAGAAGTCAATCGGATCCAAAAAGTGCTGGAAGGCGCCAATATCAAGCTGTCGTCCGTGGCCAGCGACATTCTCGGCAAATCCGCCCGTTCCATGCTCGAAGCTCTTATTGCAGGCAACGACGATCCGCAAGCGTTGTCGGAGCTTGCGCTTCGGCGTCTGAAGAACAAGAAGCAAGATCTTCAGCGCGCCCTCAAAGGGCTGATCGGTCCACACCAACGATTGATGCTCCAGACCCAACTGCGGCACATTGATGAACTGGATAGGCTCATTCAACAGCTGGACGAGGAGATCAAAAGGCGTATGCTCCCTTTTGAGGAAGCCCTGGAGCGGCTGGACACCATTCCCGGGGTGGCCCGGCGGACAGCGGAACAGATCGTCGCCGAAACGGGAACCGATATGAGCCGCTATCCGTCAGCCGCACATCTTTGCTCATGGGCAGGGCTTGCTCCAGGGAACAACGAAAGCGCCGGGAAACGAAAGTCTGGGAGAACGACCAAAGGTAACCCGAAGTTACGTCGTGCTCTCGTTGAGGCCGCACGTGCGGCGGCCCGAACGAAAAACACGTATTTATCCAGCCTGTATCATCGCATTGCTGCAAGGCGTGGAGCCAACCGGGCGGCGGTGGCCGTGGCGCATCGGATTTTGGTCATTGTCTACCATCTCCTGAAAGATAAACAAATCTACAATGAACTCGGTCCTCAATATTACGAAGAACGCAGGCGTGAACAGATTGCGAAACAGGCCTTACGGAAGCTGCAATCGTTAGGTTATAACGTAATGCTTGAACCCGTCAATCATACCGCATAAGATTATCCACATATTTCCACCCCCTGGGTGGTTTACAGGGACACGCCCTTTTTGTGCTTCTAAGCTACTTCAAATTTTCGGGGGAGAAATACAAAGAAGCCCGATTGCTCGGGCTTCTTTGCGGTGATTTCCGGAGGATTATTCCGCTCTCTTGTTGGAGAAGGACTTCACCTTGTTGCCGTGATCGTCGGCAATGCCAGCAGCCTCATTGTAGCTGACCAACGTTACGCCCTTCTTGAAGTTGGTACCTTCAAGCCGGATCGTATTGGGACTGATCTGGGTAGCCT
>LZRT01000025.1 GCA_002159075.1 Bacillus thermozeamaize | reverse complement strand
AACGCCTTCTGACGATGGTAACCAGAACCGAAAGGTTCTATTGAACGTACAGGAGTCAGCAGAGGCCATAGTACTGGAGTAAGGGACGCCTGAAACAGGAAGGGCCGAACGTCAACTCAGGGGTGAAGCAGACTCTTTCGAGATGCTGTGCGTGGAAGCAGAATTCCCCTTGGGAACTCGATTGAGGAAAGATGGGTGAAGCCCGGAGGGCCTCAGTCAGAGGGCTGAGCACAGCCCGGCAAGAGCTGAATCTCATCCCGCGGAAGGAGAAGGATCTTGATGGCTCTGTTGGAACGCATCTTAGCGAGAGACAACCTCATCACGGCGCTCGAACGGGTCGAAGGCAACCGGGGAGCACCGGGAATCGACGGAGTATCGACTGATCAACTCCGTGATTATATCCGGACGCACTGGAGCTCGATTCGAGCCCAACTCTTGGAGGGAACCTATCGGCCGGCGCCTGTCCGCAGGGTCGAAATCCCGAAACCCAACGGCGGCACACGGCTGTTAGGTATTCCCACCGTGATGGACCGGTTGATCCAACAGGCCATCCTCCAAGAACTGACACCGATCTTTGACCCGAACTTCTCTCCCTGCAGCTTCGGATTCCGTCCTGGCCGCAAAGCCCATGACGCCGTTCGGCAAGCGCAACGATACATCCGGGAAGGATACCGGTATGTCGTAGACATCGACCTGGAAAAGTTCTTTGATCGGGTCAACCACGATATCTTGATGAGCCGGGTGGCCCGGAAAGTCAAAGATAAACGCGTGCTGAAATTGATCCGCGCGTACCTGCAAGCCGGCGTCATGATCGAAGGGGTGAAGGTGCAAACGGAGGAAGGGACGCCGCAAGGCGGGCCGCTCAGTCCTCTGCTTGCGAACATCCTTCTCGATGATCTGGACAAGGAATTGGAGAAACGGGGAATGAAATTCTGCCGTTATGCGGACGACTGCAATATCTACGTCAAAAGTCTGCGGGCAGGATTACGGGTGAAACAAGGCATCCAACGGTTCTTAGAGAAGAAACTCAAACTCAAGGTCAATGAGGAGAAAAGCGCCGTGGACCGTCCGTGGAAGCGTACGTTTCTTGGATTCAGCTTTACACCGGAACGGGAAGCACGGATTCGCCTCGCTCCCAAATCGATTCAACGCTTTAAACAGCGCATTCGGCAATCAACCGATCCCAACTGGAGTCTCCCAATGGAAGAACGCATTCGTCGCGTGAATCAATACACCATGGGATGGATGGGGTATTTCCAACTCATTGAAACTCCATCCATTCTCAGGAACATGGAGGGATGGGTGCGTCGACGGCTTCGACTGTGCCTATGGCTCCAATGGAAACGGGTAAGAACGAGAATACGCGAATTAAGGGCGTTGGGGCTGAATGAGAAAACGGTCATGGAGATCGCAAACACTCGAAAAGGAGCATGGCGGACAGCGAAAACTCCTCAACTGCACCAAGCGTTGGGAAAGTCCTACTGGTTGGCCCAAGGCCTCAAGAGTTTGACGCAACGATACTTCGAACTCCGTCAAGGTTGACGAACCGCCTAGTGCGGACCCGCATGCTAGGTGGTGTGAGGGGACGGGGGTTAGCCGCCCCCTCCTACTCGATCCGTTTAAAACAAGAGGGAAATCTTCCGCGCCGTACCGCATTTAGGTCATTTAAAACCAGTCATCATCCTTTTTCTTCATCGGATAGGTGCGAAATTTTCCCGTGGCCAATCTTTCCTTCGTTTTTTTGCTGATTCTGTCGTGGCATTCTTGGCACATATACGTATGAATCGGACGGTTTCTCAATTTTTTCGCCAGCGGCGACTCGTCATCAATCGTTTCCATTTTATCGCACAAAATGCATTTTACGATCATCCTTTGACCTCCGTATGCTCATCCATGGAAATAGTATAGCATAAAGA
>LZRT01000024.1 GCA_002159075.1 Bacillus thermozeamaize | reverse complement strand
TCGCTGATTCGCTTGGCAGGCGCGGTCCTCATGGAACAGCAAGACGAGTGGACAGCAGCTCCGAGGCGGTACTTCAGCCAGGAATCGATGAAGAAGCTGTATGCGCGGAAGGGATTGAACGACACGCGGGAGTTGCTCGCCGTCCCCGGGGTGTAGATCGCGCTCAACGCGCTGGAACCCAATTTACACCACTTGCCGGGACGCGGCCGCTTGGCGAATCCATAACGCGTTTCAATCCCACATAGGTAGAGCCCAAACGTAGCTGCGCATGTTGCGACGGGCCGACTCGCGAAGGTTTCAATCCCTCATAGGTAGAGCCCAAACCGAAAGGTGCAAGCGTATCGTCGTTTACACCCTTCCGTTTCAATCCCTCATAGGTAGAGCCCAAACACGGAACCCGAATTACTGCGGTCCATCGGCCAAACCAGGTTTCAATCCCTCATAGGTAGAGCCCAAACCCACAAGTGGGTTAATGAACTGCTGGCCTGGTACCTGGCGTTTCAATCCCTCATAGGTAGAGCCCAAACGCAGCATCATGCGAGAGGTGTACGGTCGGGACGATGTTTCAATCCCTCATAGGTAGAGCCCAAACGGCTTACCGCTCTTCCCGGCTACGCCGGGGGGTCCTTGTTTCAATCCCTCATAGGTAGAGCCCAAACTTCTGAAGGGGTGAGCGTCATGGCCGTACAGCTGATGTTTCAATCCCTCATAGGTAGAGCCCAAACCCGAAAGGCGCGGGCAGCGAGGTCGGCCTCGTGCGTGAGTTTCAATCCCTCATAGGTAGAGCCCAAACCTGGGGGAGCCGGGGCCTAGAGCCCGTGGTCGCTTCGTAGTTTCAATCCCTCAGAGGTAGAGCCCAAACTGATCAAGATCAACGGCATTACCATCGACCTGTTTGGTTTCAATCCCTCATAGGTAGAGCCCAAACTTGTCTGGGACCGCGAAAAGGTGGAGCGGGTGGAGGTTTCAATCCCTCATAGGTAGAGCCCAAACCCCTCGCGGAGATCGTTGGGTCGGAGCTCCGGGGCCCGTTTCAATCCCTCATAGGTAGAGCCCAAACTCTGTCGGCGGTCGAACGCATAGACGTGGCGAATGTGTTTCAATCCCTCATAGGTAGAGCCCAAACCAGGACTTTCTATCGCGCATCACCGCAGGCGGCCTGGTTTCAATCCCTCATAGGTAGAGCCCAAACTCGCCCCCCGGCGCAAGGATTCGCCGCTGAACCAGGTGTTTCAATCCCTCATAGGTAGAGCCCAAACCCTGGTGTCGAACGCGATCGAGTACGAGTGCGAGACGTTTCAATCCCTCATAGGTAGAGCCCAAACTCAGCGGCCCGGCCGTGTACGGCGACGTACGGAAGGAGTTTCAATCCCTCATAGGTAGAGCCCAAACGCGGCGGGTGAATGGGAAGCTTGAGGTGACGTTGCTGTTTCAATCCCTCATAGGTAGAGCCCAAACGGTACTGGCCTGGCCTGTGGAGATTGTCGGATCATGGGTTTCAATCCCTCATAGGTAGAGCCCAAACCACACAGGACGAGCTGAACGACATGGCTGATGAGGTGTTTCAATCCCTCATAGGTAGAGCCCAAACCGTCTGGGAATTCCTCGAGTGGCTCTTCCGGCGCTTGTTTCAATCCCTCATAGGTAGAGCCCAAACCCTTGATTGCTGGGGTTTCGCGAGGTACCTCTTTCCAGAGGCGAAACATTCGGTACCCGTGCGTGATGTTTCGACCCAGCTACAGTGAATCCTCCAGAAAAACGACTGTCGTCGACGGTCAAGTCCCATTCTGTCTGTAAAAAGTGGTCTGGCTCATGCGGTGGCCTTCTCCCTCTGCGACAGGTCAGCGAGGCGCTGGTCCGCCTGCTGTAGTCGCTTGCGGGTCTCAAGGTAGTTCTCCAACTGCTTCTGCTCGAGCT
>LZRT01000023.1 GCA_002159075.1 Bacillus thermozeamaize | reverse complement strand
TTTGTCTTTGAGGCGATAGCTGTTCCCGCGAATATTGATGACATGACAGTGATGCAAAAGCCGGTCGAGAACCGCTGTTGCCAGCACAGGATCGCCCATCAGTTCGCCCCACTCGCCAATGCTCTTGTTGCTTGTCAGGATCATGCTGCCCTTCTCATAGCGGGCCGACACCAACTGGAAAAACAGGTTCGCCGCAAGCGGATCCAGGGGCAAATATCCCACTTCATCCACCACCAGAAGGCGCGGTCTCAGGTACACCCTCATCCGCTTGTCCAGCCGATTCTCCTCATACGCCTTCCGCAAATCGCCCACAAGTTGGGCAAGCGAAACGAAATATACCGGCACTCCTTGTCCAATGGCCTCCATGGCGATGGCAATCGCCAGATGGGTCTTGCCCACTCCGGGCGGACCCAAAAACAGGACGTTTTCCTGCCTGCCGATGAACGAAAGACTGGCAAGCTCCCGGATGAGTCGTTCATCCATGCCGGGTTGGAACGAAAAGTCAAATTCATTCAAAGTGCGACGGTACGGCAGATGCGCCAGTTTCATGCGCACCTCCACATTCCGGCGCTGACGCTCCTGAAGCTCGGCCTCCAACAGTTCATTCAGAAACGACAGATACGTGCTTTGGCCGTAGCTGGCGGCTTCAAGGATCGCATCCAGCGCTTGGGCGGCCTGTCCCAACCCCAGCTCCTCCAAACGATGGCGGGCTTGTTCCAGCTCGATCATGTTCCCACCTCCATCAGCCGCTCATACACCTCCAGCGAACGCACTTCCACGTCCTGAACCGGAATCCGGATGCCCAGCGGCTTGGGGTACACATTCCCTTGGGTCGTGCTGAGGTTCGCATACTGTCGTTCGCACATCGCCAGTGTCCGCGACTGGGCTTGTTTCTTGTGCCGGGCAATGAGCTGCTGTTCCCTGTAAATCTCGATGAATCCGCCCACGTCCCGCACCGTCACTTCCCGGCCGCTGTGCGGCCAGGGAACCCCATACCGCACACCATCATAACTTACAAATCCGTCCCGGCTGACTTTCCGCACCTCAAACCGGTATTTGGCCAGACGGTCCGCTGGCGGAAGCGCTCCAAGCGGCTCCCGCGCCAGCCGATCAATCGGACGTTCCCCGGTCGTCCCGTGAATGCGCCGGTTTTGCTCGTCGCACCACTGCCTCGCTTGACGGTTCAGGTCCTCCACATCCGTAAACCGTCTGCCCGCCATGAAATTCTGCTCAATGAATCGGGCGGCCCGTTCCACCTTGCCTTTGGTCTGCGGACGCTTGACCCGGCAAACTTTGGGAATCATGCCGACCGTGGCGGCAAAATCCTCAAACAGCGGATGCCATCGGGGTCTGCGGTCATCGCCCATGCCCAGAATGACCGTTTTCATCCGGTCTGTCAGCATGGTCTGCGGAACCCCGCCAAAGTACTCCAACGCGTGGATCAGGCAGCGCAAGAAACTGTGAATGTCGCATCGTTTGGCAAACTCGATGTACATCGCACGGGAATACCCCAGCACCATCACAAACACCGGGATCTTGCGGACATTTCCGTCCACATCAATGTACTGGCAAATCTTCCAGTCCACTTGCGCCTGGTACCCTGGTTTCGTTTCGTAACGCTGCACGGCCGGGATCTTCCTCGGCGGCCGGCGCGGTCTCACATAATCCTTGATAAGGGTGATGCCGCCGGTATAGCCTTGTTCTCTAAGCAGACGCAAGAGCACTTCACAGTTGAAAATCCCTTGAGCTATCGATTGGTCAAGAAAAGGTTTGAAAGGATCGAGTTTGGATCCTCGCTTTTTGGGATAACGCGGTTCGGGAATGCCGTTGGCGCGCAAGTATTTGCGCACGGTATTTCGGGCATGTCCCGTGATGCGGGCAATTTCCCGAATGCTCTTGCCACTGGCGTAAAGTTCATGTAAGCTGATCACAGTCCCACTCCTT
>LZRT01000022.1 GCA_002159075.1 Bacillus thermozeamaize | reverse complement strand
ATTTCCCATTCGTGTGCCTACGCGATTTCGGGATTTTGCCTCGCTTCAGAGTGAAGAAATCCCTTTGTTAAGGGTTTTTCCCTCTCACTGTGTGCCTCAAAACGGGTGAAAACTGTCGAACCCGGGTCATAGGTAGAGCCCAAACTTTAGAGCCTGAACATTCCCACCTCCTCAACCTCAAGTTTCAATCCCTCATAGGTAGAGCCCAAACTTTCTTGGCGGTGGAACGACGGCTGCGGCGGCTGAGTTTCAATCCCTCATAGGTAGAGCCCAAACTCGGCCCCTTCTTTATGCCCTCCACACCCTGGGAGATGTTTCAATCCCTCATAGGTAGAGCCCAAACGTGCGCGCCTACGACGCCGGGTGGCGTCAGGCCGCGTGGTTTCAATCCCTCATAGGTAGAGCCCAAACGATGTGCGTTTTCCGTTGCGCTGCCCGGTGTGTCGGGGTTTCAATCCCTCATAGGTAGAGCCCAAACGTGGGGTGGGCACCGGCGCAGCCGGTGCCGAAGAGCGGGTTTCAATCCCTCATAGGTAGAGCCCAAACCCGTACGGGGGAGATGGGCGTTGTGATGAACGGCTTCCGGTTTCAATCCCTCATAGGTAGAGCCCAAACGGGGGTTCAGCGTGAACCCCGAGGACGAGAACGTCCGGTTTCAATCCCTCATAGGTAGAGCCCAAACGGAGCGCCCTTGGCCCACTCCTGGCTGGCTTGCAGGGTTTCAATCCCTCATAGGCAGAGCCCAAACCTGGACAAGCGCAGGCTTGAGGATGACGACGGCCAGGTTTCAATCCCTCATAGGTAGAGCCCAAACCCGGGGGTGAGTGTCCGTGGCTGAACTGACTTGCATCGTGTTTCAATCCCTCATAGGTAGAGCCCAAACCCTGCTGGCGTCATCGTCATGTGGTCCGGCTCTATCACGTTTCAATCCCTCATAGGTAGAGCCCAAACCGAGGGCCGCTCATGCCCAAAGTGCGGCGGACCCGTGTTTCAATCCCTCATAGGTAGAGCCCAAACCGGTGCAGGTGGGCACGTACTCCGAGACCGTGGCGGGTTTCAATCCCTCATAGGTAGAGCCCAAACACGGCGCGCTGACGGGCGATCTTCGCTGCCAGTCCCTGTTTCAATCCCTCATAGGTAGAGCCCAAACGGGGTTCGTCTCCTTTGCCGCATTCAGCGCACCAATGTTTCAATCCCTCATAGGTAGAGCCCAAACTAGTGCGCGCTTCTGCGACGCCTTGTAGAATCGCAGGTTTCAATCCCTCATAGGTAGAGCCCAAACCGGCATATGGCGGAGTTCCTCGCCGTCGTGGACCTCTATAGTTTCAATCCCTCATAGGTAGAGCCCAAACCCAGAGCGTGTCTCCCGGCATGACCACCCACTCCGGTTTCAATCCCTCATAGGTAGAGCCCAAACGTGGCACGACTTTACTCGTTGCCGAACGCCTCGGCCGGGTTTCAATCCCTCATAGGTAGAGCCCAAACACGACTACCCGTTCTAAGCAGGAGGGGCCGTGGGGGAGTTTCAATCCCTCATAGGTAGAGCCCAAACGTTCCAGGCGTTCGTGAGCTTCACGCCGAAGCAGCGGTTTCAATCCCTCATAGGTAGAGCCCAAACGGGCTCGCGAGGCTCTCTCGCGGGTTCTCGAAGCATAGTTTCAATCCCTCATAGGTAGAGCCCAAACGGCTTTATCACGGTCGAGGTGGCAGCTGAGATCGTGAGTTTCAATCCCTCATAGGTAGAGCCCAAACCCTTCGCAAGCTGCGATTTTGTGAAAAGACTCTTGCTCGTTCGGTCGCCGGTCTCGTCTTGTGATTTTCTTCGTCGTAGCTAGAGGCGATCCTGCCAAAAAGAACGTGTCGTCGACCTCCCGGGGTTTTTGCACTACCGGAGGTCGACGACATTTGATGTTGACCAAGAACGGAACCTTGGCGAGGCCAAGCCGCGGCTGGATT